>JACQTG010000093.1 GCA_016210895.1 Acidobacteriota bacterium | reverse complement strand
TTCACACCAACTACCTGGTCAATCTTGCCGCCGGCGACTCCGTCCTGCGCGCGCGTTCCATCCAGGCTTTCCACGCCGAGTTGAAACGGGCGCAGGCGCTTGGCGCCAACTATATGATTACGCATCCCGGCAGCGCCGGCAGCCAGTCCCGCGACCGCGCCCTCCGCAACGTGGCCGATGCTCTGCGCCAGGCCACCCGCGGAATCAAACTCAATGGCCTCCGGCTGCTGCTGGAAAACACCTCCGGGCAGGGAAGCGCCCTAGGCGCGGATGCCACCGAGTTGCGGGCACTCCTGCGGGCGTGTCCCGAACTCAACCTGGGCGTCTGCCTGGACACGGCTCACCTGTTCGCCGCCGGCTACAACATTCGTACGCCGGTGGGCCTGGAAGACACCTTGGAGACCTTCCATGACACCATTGGGCTCGAGCGCGTGCTCGTGATTCACACCAACGACTCCAAGGTGGCACTCGGCCGCCACCTCGACCGCCACGAGCACATCGGCAAGGGCAAGATTGGCCTGGAAGCCTTTCGCCGCCTGCTCCACCATCCCGCCCTGGCTGGCAAGACCTTCATTCTCGAAACCCCGATTGACCGCCCGCAGGACGACCGCCGCAACCTGCGTACCGTGCGTCGCCTGGCGGGCCGGCGCGAGCCCCGCGCACGAAAATGACGAGCAGCGAGTACGACCCGAAGACGCTCGAGCCCAAGTGGGAACGCTTCTGGGCCGAGCAGAAGTTCTTCGAGGTCACCCACCGCTCGGACAAACCGAAATATTACGTGCTGGAAATGCTGCCCTATCCCTCCGGGGCGCTGCACATGGGCCACGTGCGCAACTACTCCATCGGCGACGCCGTCGCCCGCTACAAGTGGGTGAACGGCTTCAACGTGCTCCACCCTATCGGCTGGGATTCCTTCGGCTTGCCAGCCGAAAACGCCGCCATCCGGCATGAAACCCATCCGCACAAGTGGACGCAGAAGAACATCGCCCACATGCGCGAGCAGTGTCAGCGCTTCGGCTTCAGTTACGACTGGAGGCGCGAAATCTCCTCCTGTGACCCCGACTACTACCGCTGGAACCAGTGGTTCTTCCTGCAGATGTTCAAGCAGGGACTCGCTTACCGGAAAAAGAGCCGCGTGAACTGGTGCCCCGCCTGCCGCACGGTGCTGGCCAACGAACAGGTGGTGGACGGCTGCTGCTGGCGCCACGACAACACACCGGTCGAGCAGCGCGAACTCGAGCAGTGGTTCCTAAAAATCACCGCCTATGCCGACCAGTTACTTGCCGATATGAAACAGCTCCGCGCCGGCTGGCCCGAGCGCGTCCAGACCATGCAGCGGAACTGGATCGGCAAGTCGGAAGGCGCGCACCTGAAGTGGAAAGTCAGCAACACCGACCTCGAAATCGAGATCTTCACCACCCGCATCGATACTATATACGGCGCCGCGGCGCTCGTGCTCGCCCCCGAGCACCGGGTGATCGAGCCGCTGCTCACGGGGCTGCCGGGCGGCACCAGCATCCGCGCGGGCGTGGAGCGCCTGCGCCAGCAGACGGTGCGCGCTCAGGTGACGGGTGAGGTAGCCAAGGAAGGGATTTTCACCGGCCGCTTCGCCGTCAATCCTTTCTCCGGAGAAAGCCTGCCCGTTTGGGTGAGCAACTTTGTGCTGATGGAGTATGGAACCGGGGCGGTGATGTCGGTTCCGGCGCACGACCAGCGCGACTTCGAGTTTGCCAAAAAATATCGGCTCCCCATCCGCGTCGTCATCCAGCCGCCCGACCGCATCCTGAGCAGCGAACTCCTCCAGCAGGCCTACACCGACCCCGGCCGCGTGGTCAATTCCGGCCCCTACAACGGCCTGACGAGCGAGGAGGCAATTCGCCGGATGACCCAGGATGCGACGGAGAAAGGCCAGGGCGAGGGCGTGACGCTGTTTCGCATCAAGGATTGGGGCATCTCCCGTCAACGCTACTGGGGCACACCCATCCCGGTGGTCTATTGCGACGCCTGCGGCATCGTGCCCGTCCCTGAACGGGACCTGCCCGTCGTTCTTCCCTTGGACGTCGAGATTACCGGGCAGGGGGAGTCACCCCTCGCACAGGTTTCATCCTTCGTCGAAACCACTTGTCCCCAGTGCGGCGGCCCCGCCCGCCGCGAAACCGACACCATGGATACCTTCGTCGATTCTTCTTGGTATTTCTACCGCTACACCGATCCGACCAGTTCCACCGCTCCCATTGACCCCGAGGCCGTGCGCTACTGGTTCCCCATTGACCAGTACATTGGCGGAATCGAGCACGCCATCCTCCACCTCATCTATTCACGCTTCTTCACCAAAGTGATGCGCGACCTCGGCCTGATTTCCTTTGACGAGCCCGTGCGGCGGCTCTTTAGCCAGGGAATGGTCATCAAGGACGGCGCCAAGATGTCGAAGTCGAAAGGCAACGTGGTCGAGCCGGACGATATGGTGGCCCGCTATGGCGCCGACACCACTCGCCTCTACGTGCTCTTTGCCGCCCCGCCGGAGAAGGACCTGGACTGGAACGAGGCCGGGGTCGAGGGCTGCCACCGCTTCCTCCAGCGCCTCTACCGGGTCGTGTCGAAGCACGCCCCCCGTCTGCGCGACGTCGTCGCCGCCACCACTGCCCACCCGGACGGTAACCCCGGCCTGGTCGAAACCGTCGCCCTCAACGCTCGCGAACGGAAACTTCTGCGCAAAACCCACCAGACCATCCGCCGCGTCACCCAGGACTTTGAGACTCGCTGGCACCTGAACACCGCCATTGCCGGCATTATGGAGCTAGTAAACGAACTCTACGCGCTGGAGCCGCTCGAAGAAGACCTTTCCCCGGCCATCCTCAAGGAAGTCCTGGATGTGACCACGCTGCTCATCTCCCCCTACGCGCCGCATATTGCCGAGGAGCTGTGGGAGGTGCTCGGGCACGAGCCGGGCCTGCTGCGCGCGCCCTGGCCGCGCTACAATGTCGAGTTCGCTCAGGAAGAGCAGTACGAGATTGTCATCCAGGTCAACGGCCGCGTGCGCGGCCGGCTGACGGTGAGCGAGGACCTGAGCGAAGAGGAACTGCGCGACCGCGCCCTAGGGGACGCCCGCATCGCCGAGCTTGTGCGCCAGGCCCGCATCGCCAAAACCGTGGTGGTGCCGAAAAAACTCATCAACATCGTGCTGGCACCGTAGGTGCCCAGTGCCATTGCTTAATGAAGATTGCGTTTCTTGAGGTCAAGGACTGGGAGCGGGCCTATCTGGCCGAGCAACTGGCCGACTGTGCCTTGCACTTCAGCCACGAGCGTGTGAGCGAGGCCGACTGGCCGGCGCTCGCCACCTTCGACTGCGTCTCCCCTTTCATCTATTCGCGGCTCGACCGCAATACGCTCACGGCCTTGCCCGGCTTGCGGTTCATCGCCACCCGCTCAACCGGCTTCGATCACATTGACACCGGCTATTGTCGCGAGCGCGGCATCGGCGTGGCCAACGTGCCCATCTACGGGGAATACACCGTGGCCGAGCACACCTTTGCCCTCATCCTCTCGCTCTCGCGCAATGTGCACAAATCCTGGAAGCATGTGGTGGAAGGCCAGATCGAGTTGGCGAATCTGACCGGGTTCGACCTGAAAGACAAGACGCTGGGGGTCATCGGGGCGGGGAAGATCGGCCTGCACGTGATCAAGATTGCCCGCGGCTTCGGCATGCGGGTGCTCGCCTTCGACCTGCGCCAGGACAGCTTCCTGGAGGAGTTGCTCGGCTTCAGCTACGTTCCTCTCGAGGCGCTGCTGGCGGAAAGCGACATCGTCACCCTCCACGTCCCCTACACCCCGGCCACACGCCACTTCATCAACCGCGAGCGCTTGAGCCAGATGAAACGCGGGGCCCTGCTCATCAACACCGCCCGCGGACAGCTCGTGGACACCGACGCCTTAATGGAGGCGCTCGACGAGGGCCGGCTCGCCGGGGCCGGACTCGACGTGATTGAAGGCGAGGAGCTGATTACGGAAGAGAAAGCGCTTCTGCACGGGGCGCAGCCCGCCGAAGCCTTCCGCGCCATTGTTCGCAATAATTTGCTGCTCAAGCGGGATAACGTTGTGTTCACGCCGCACAACGCCTTCAACAGCCGCGAGGCTCTGCTCCGCATCCTCGACACCACCGTCGCCAACCTCCGCGCCTGGCAGCGTGGCGAAAGCTTGAACCGGGTGGTATAAGAAGAGTGCGCCGCATGCAGCCGACGGGTGGCATCGTCATCCTGGACTTTGGCTCCCAGTACACGCAGCTCATCGCCCGCCGCATCCGCGAACAGAATGTCTTTTCCACCATTCTGCCGTGCAACGCGCCGCTCGAGCAGGTGGCCGCGCTCGAGCCGGCGGGGATTGTGCTCTCGGGCGGCCCGGCGTCGGTCTACGACCAGGATGCCCCCCTGTGCGATCCCAACATCCTGCGGCTTGGCAAGCCGGTACTCGGCATCTGCTACGGCTTGCAGTGGATCGCCCATCAGCTGGGCGGCCGGGTGGAGGCCGCCGGCCGGCGTGAGTACGGCCCGGCCGAGTTGGTGGTAGAAAACGGCTCCCAGCTTCTCGCCAATCTCCCCGCGCGGCTGAAAATCTGGAACAGCCACGGCGACCACGTGGTGGCGCTGCCAAAGGGGTTTCGCACCGTGGGCAAGACGGCGAACGCCGTCGCCGCCATCGAGAACCCGGAGCGGAACATCTACGCCGTGCAATTCCATCCCGAAGTCCGCCACACCGACCGCGGCACTGAGCTGCTGCGCAACTTCGTCTTCTCCATCTGCCGCGCCCAGCCCAATTGGGACCCGCAGGCCTTCGTCACCCACACGGTGGCGGAGATTCGCGCCCGCGTCGGGCCGGCCGAGCGTGCGCTCTGCGCCTTGAGTGGCGGCGTGGACTCGACCGTGGCGGCGGAACTCGTGCATCGCGCCCTTGGCGATCGGCTCGTCTGCGTGTTTGTGAACAACGGCCTGCTCCGCCAGGGCGAATTCGACTCCACTCTGCGCCTGCTCGGCGAACGCCTGGGGCTCAAGGTCGTGGGTGTCGACGCGGCCGAGCGTTTTCTCCGGGCCCTGCAGGGCATCACCGACCCGGAAGAAAAACGCCGGCGCATCGGGGCGGAATTCATCCGCGTCTTTGAAGAGCAGGCGCGCGCCCTGGGCCAGTTCAAGTTCCTGGTGCAGGGAACACTTTATCCCGACGTGATCGAGTCCGTCTCCGTGCGCGGCCCTTCGGCCACCATCAAGACTCACCACAACGTCGGCGGACTGCCGGCCGAGATGGCGTTTGAGCTCATCGAACCCCTCCGCGAGCTCTTCAAGGACGAAGTCCGCCGCATTGGCCACCAATTGGGTCTACCGGCGGAGATTCTCGACCGCCAGCCGTTTCCCGGACCCGGCCTGGCGGTGCGGCTGCTGGGCGAAGTAACCCCCGAACGGCTGGCGATGCTGCGCGCCGCCGATGAGATTGTTTACCAGGAGGTCCGCCAGGCCGGGCTCTACGAGACGCTTTGGCAGGCCTTCGCCGTGTTGCTCCCGGTGCAGAGTGTGGGCGTGATGGGGGATCAGCGCAGCTACGGCTACACGGTGGCGGTGCGGGCGGTAGAGTCAGAGGACGGGATGACGGCCAACTGGGCCCGCCTCCCGGCCGAGCTGCTGGAGCGTCTGGCGGCGCGCATTGTCAACGAGGTGCGAGGCGTCAACCGGGTCGTCTACGACATCAGTTCCAAGCCGCCCAGCACCATCGAATGGGAGTAGCCGCTCCGGCTCGCCTTCGGCCCCTTTCCGCGTCCAATAGCCGAGCAGGGGAAGAGCCTGTAACCTCACATGACCGCACAACGTCTTACTTGGGTGCAGAGCCCAGTTTGGGCCATGGTGGGCGCGGATGAAAGCAATCAAGCCCACGTTGCGCCGGGTGAGGAAACAGAGCGCACTCTCATTCAGCGCGCCCAGCGCGGCGACCACGACGCCTTTGAGGCCTTGCTCCGGCGTCATCAACGCCGGGTGCTTTCTCTCATCGGCCACGTGGTGCGCCAGCCCAGCGAGGTGGAGGACATTGCCCAGCAGGTATTCCTCAAGATCTATCTGGCCCTGCCACGGTTTGATTTTCGGTCGGCCTTTTCGACCTGGGTCTATCGGATCGCGGTCAACCAATGCTATGACCACCTGCGGCGGCAGCGGTCGCGCAAGGCCCGGATGGTCGTGGAGCTCCCTGTGGACGAGTGGGCGCAACGGGAATCGCGGGGCACCTCGGCCACCCGGGCGGCAGGAGCCGACCTGGCTGAGCAAGCCGCGCTCCGTCAGGTGATGGAGAAGCTTTTTCGCCGGCTGCCCCCCGACGACCAGTTGGTGCTGACGCTGAAAGAACTCGAGGGACTCTCGGTGCAGGAGATTGGGCAGGTGATGAAGTTGCGCGAAAATACGGTGAAAGTGCGGTTGTTCCGGGCCCGGCGGCGTTTGGCCGAGGCCTATCAACGCGTGGTAGGACCGAAAGGCAGGTGAGGACAGCGATGCCGTGCCGGCAGCTTCAGACCCAGTTGGAGGATTGGCTCGAGGGCAAGGAGAGCCCGGAGCTCCGTGCGCATCTGCGCACGTGCGAGGGCTGTCGCCAGCTTGCAGCCGAGCTGCGTGAGACCCCCGGACTCGTGGCCGGGCTACGCCAGCCGGCGCCGACGCTCGACGTAGCCTTCTGGGTGCGCCTCCGCGAACGAATTGAAGCTGTCGAGCAGAAACAATCCTTCTGGGCCGGCTTCAACCTGCTTGCCAGCCGGGCTGCGGCCGTTCTGGCCGTCGCGTTGCTCCTCCTCAGCCTGCTCACTTTGCGCCAACGCGAACCCGTCTCCGTTACCGGCGTCGAACTGGCTCAGGACGTCACCCTTTTGCCCGCGGAGGAGTTGACGCAGGATCAGGTCCTGCTTTCCGTCGTGGAAACGGAGCCTCGGGAATGAACCGCCGCGCCGCCTTTTATCTCGTCGTGGTCTTTGTCCTGGGCGTGGCCCTGGGCGGGGTAGGGGTTTATCTCGCCGACGAATGGAAGGTCTTTGACTGGCACCGGCACGACCATCGCCGCGGCGTGGTCGACTGGCTGAGTCGGGAGCTTTCCCTGACACCGCCGCAACAGGAGCAGCTCCAGACTATCCTCGAAGACACGGGTCGGCAGTATCGGGAAATCCGCGAGCGCACGAAGGCCGAAAATGAGCAGATCCGCCAGGCGGCCCGCGAACGCATCCGGGCGATTCTGACCGAAGAGCAGCGGGGTAAGTTCGAGGAACTGTTGCGGCGCAAAGACGAAGAGCGCCGTCAACGCGGCCCAGGCCGCCGCAACCAGCCTGCCCCCAAGGAGAAGCGATGAGGCACCTACTCACCCTGCTGCGCGCGCATCGTCGCGCGGCTGTAGTCATTGGCGGCTTGCTGGCCGGCATTGTCCTCTTCACGGCATTTCACTACATTCGCAGCGGCGACCTGCAGTACTTCACCGCCGAGGTGGAAGCCGGCGACGTCCAGGCCATCGTCCAGGCCACGGGCACGATCAACGCCGTCACCACCGTCCAAGTGGGCTCCCAGGTCTCCGGCCGCATCGCCGAGCTCCACGCCGACTTCAACTCGCGCGTAACCAAGGGCCAGATCATCGCCCAAATCGACCCCTCCATTTTCGCCAGCCGCGTGAGCCAGGCCGAAGCCGACCTCGTCAATGCCGAGGCCGGCGTCAAGAGCCTGGAAGCCGACCTGATCGCCGCCCAGGCCAACCTGGAAAAGATGCGCGCCGCCCTCCGCGAGGCGGAATTGAACCGGAACCGCACCCTTGAGCTCTTCGACCAGGGAATCGCATCCGTCCAGCAGCGGGACAGCGTCCAGGTGGCCTACGAAACTGCCGCCGCCAACCTCCGCGGCGCCGAAGCGCAGATCAGCCAGGCGCAGGCAAGGCTCGAGCAGCAGAAGGCCCAGGTCAAGCAGCGGCAAGCGCAACTCGAACAGGCGCGGCTCGACCTGCAGCACACCATCATCCGCACCCCCATTGATGGCACGGTCATCGCCCGCAACGTGGACGTCGGCCAGACGGTGGCCGCCAGCCTCCAGGCACCCACGCTGTTTACCATTGCCCAGGACCTGACCGAGATGCTCGTCTATGCCAAGACCGACGAATCCGACGTAGGCAAGATTCACGTCGGAGCAGTCGCCACCTTCAAGGTGGACTCCTTCCCCCGGGAGACCTTCCGCGGCCGGGTCACGCAGGTGCGCATGAATGCCTACCAGGTGCAGAACGTCGTTACCTACGACACCATCATCGAGTTTGACAACCCCGGCCAGAAGCTCCTACCGGGCATGACCGCCTACGTCACCATCCCCATCGCTTCCGCGTACGATACCGTCAAGATTCCCAACGGCGCCCTGCGCTTCCGGCTGCAGATACCGGAAGACGAGCGCCGGGCCCTGCTGGCCAAACACGGCCTATTGCGGCCACCCGCTGAGAGGCCGACGGAAGAACGCGCGGCCACAGACACAGAAGGTGTAACCCGGGCACAAGCGGCCGAGCGCCAGCGCCCCGAAGCAACCAGTAACCAGACGAGCACGGATGCCGAAAGCCGCGAGGCACGGCGCGCGCGCTGGCGCGCCTTGCGGGCCGCCGGAGAAGGGCCAGGCCGGGGTGAATCTCAGGCTGGCCCGCAACCAGACCCGGCCAGTGCGCGTGAAGGCGAGTGGCAAATCGTCTGGAAGCTGACGGCCAACAATCAGCTCCAGCCGGTGCGCATCAAGACCGGCATCACCGACTACACCTTCACCGCCATGGTGCAAGGCGACTTGAAGCCGGGCGACAAGCTCGTCATCGGCCAAACCGCCGCTCGGCAGGGAACGTCGCCTGCCGGAATGGACCGCATGATGAGGCGCTTCTAGCGCAGCGGGTTTCGCGTGGGAACTCTTTCTGACCAATTCGCCATCCGCCTCGAAGACGTGCACAAGGTCTATGACCTCGGGGAAGTGAAGATTCCCGCCCTGCGCGGTGTCAGCCTGGCCATCGCGCCGCGTGAGTTCGTCGCCGTCATGGGCGCCTCCGGCTCGGGCAAGTCCACCTTGATGAACATCATCGGCTGCCTCGACCGCCCGACCGCCGGGCAGTACTTCCTGGACGGGACCGACATCTCGCAACTCGATTCCCGCGCCCGCGCCCAGATCCGGAACCAGAAAATCGGCTTCGTCTTCCAGCAGTTCAACCTGCTGGCGCGTACCACCGCGCTCGAAAACGTCGAGCTGCCGACGGTCTATTCCGGCCTGCCCACAGCCGAGCGTCACCGCCGCGCCCGGGCGATGTTGGAGGTGGTCGGCCTGGATGGCCGCGGCAACCACTTTCCCAGTCAACTGGCCGGAGGCCAGCAGCAACGCGTTGCCATCGCGCGTGCCCTGGTCAACCAGCCTTCCATCTTGCTGGCCGACGAGCCGACAGGTAATCTCGACAGCCGCACGAGCGTGGAGATCTTGGAACTGCTGGAACGGCTGAACCGTGAGCAGGGGCTGCTGGTCGTGCTGGTGACGCACGAGCCGGACATTGCCGCCTATGCCCATCGCATTGTTCTCGTCCGCGACGGCGTGATCCTGCGCGACGTCCAGGTAAAAGACCGCCAGCAGGCCTACGAGATTGTGAAGGAGATGCACGCGCTGCCCACCGAATCGGTGCATTGAAGGAGAAGCTCCAGTGGACTACGGCGTCATCCTGCGTGTGGCCCTGCGGGCGCTGGCGCGCAACAAACTGCGCTCCGGGCTCACTATGCTCGGCATCGTCATCGGCGTGGGCGCGGTCATTGCCATGGTGGGCGTCGGCCAGGGCGCAGAAAATCAGGTGCAGCAGCAGATCGAAAGTTTTGGCACCAACACCATCTTCATCTCCGCGGGGAGCCCCTCGCGCGGCCACGGTGGCATGCGCTTTGGCTCCTGGGCAGTCAAGACACTGACCGTGGACGACATGGACGCCATCCTGCGCGAAGTGCCGCTGGTGCGCGACGCGGCGCCCGGCGTGATGGACTCCGCCCAGGTGGTCTACGGGAATCAGAACTGGTTCACGCGCGTGATGGGCACGACCTCCAGCTACTTCATCGTGCGCAACTGGGCGGTCGAAGCCGGCTCCATGTTCAGCGAGGAGGACGTGCTGGCCTCGGCCAACGTCTGCGTGCTGGGCAAGACCGTGGCCCAGCTTCTCTTTGCGGATGAGGATCCTGTGGGGCGAACGATTCGCATCAAGAACATGCCCTTCCGCATCGCCGGCGTGCTGGCCTCGAAGGGCCAGTCGGGAATGGGTGACGACCAGGACGATCGCATCTTCGCCCCCTACCCCACTGTGCAGAAAAAACTGAAAGGGCAAGACTGGCTCCAGTTCATTTCCGCCTCCGCCATCAGCCGGGAGGCTTCCGTGGCCGCCGTGCCCCAGATCGAAGGCCTGTTGCGCGAACGGCATCGCATCCGTCCGGGCGAGGACGATGACTTTCAGGTACGCACGCAGTCGGAGGTGGCGGACCTGGCCCAGGCCACGGGACGCATCATGACCGTCTTGCTCGGCAGCATCGCTTCGATCTCCTTGCTCGTCGGTGGTATTGGCATCATGAACATCATGCTCGTCTCGGTGACTGAGCGCACGCGCGAGATAGGCATCCGCATGGCCGTGGGGGCGACCGAGAATGACATCCAGCGGCAGTTCTTGGTCGAGGCGATAACGCTGTCGCTCCTGGGTGGTGCTGTGGGGATCAGCTTGGGTGTGCTTGCCTCGACGCTGATTTCCAGTTTTCTGCAGTGGCCGACTCTGATCTCACCCGCGGCGGTCGGGCTGGCGGCGATGTTTTCGGCCGGAGTGGGAATCTTCTTCGGCTACTACCCGGCGCGCAAGGCCGCGCGCCTCGACCCGATTGAAGCCCTGCGGTACGAATAGGCAAGAACAGGGAAGGGAATCAGAAGGGAACGTCTTCGTCGGTGATCTCCGGAGCGGTGTCCTCGGGCGGCGCCGGCGCCTGGCCCTCCATCTCAAACGACGGCTCCCCCTTGGGGGTCAGGATCCGCATCACATTGATTTCGATTTCCGTGGTGGTCCGCTTGTTGCCGTCCCGGTCGTCCCACTGGCGCGTGCGCAGCCGCCCTTCCACGTACACCAGCTTTCCCTTGCCCAGCAGTTGGGCGCACTGCTCGGCCAGCTTCCGCCAGGCGACTATCCGATGCCATTCCGTCCGTCGTTGCCGCTCGCCACTGCGGTCACGATAGACCTGGTCCGTGGCCAGGGTGAAGTTGCAGACCGGGTCGCCAGCCGGCGTGTAGCGCATTTCCGGGTCCCGCCCCAATCGCCCGACGAGGATTACTTTGTTCACCATAGCGCACCTCGGCGCGCGCCTCTTATTGATTTCCGGGGCGCGCCACGCCCAGACGTTCCAGGCGCCGCTGCGCCAAGCGGGCTTCCTCCGAGTTCGGGTGTTCGCGGATGAGGACGCGCAGAGCGCGGATGCCAGCCTCGCGGTCGTTGAGTTCCATCAAGGCGTAGCCTTTCTTCAACTGCGCCGCCGCCACCTTGTAGCTCTTCGGGTGATTGTTGAGTACCCGGTCGTACTCGGCGATAGCCTGGCGATAGTCTTTCTGCTGGTAGTAGGTCTCGCCGATGTAGAACTGGGCGTTGCCGGCCAGCGGCGTCTCCCCGTAGTACTTCAGGTAGTCGCCAAACTGCTGCCGGGCCAGGTCGTATTTGCCGGTGGTGAAATCGCGCAGGGCCGCGGCATAGAGCGTTTCCGCCGAGGGTATGCCCGAGGTAGCTGTGGCTGGAGCCGAGGCTGGGGTTGGCCCGCCCGGCGTCGCTTCGAGCGGAGGCGCTTGCGGGCTCAGGCGCACGTCCATGCTTTGCAGCACGCTCTGCGTTTCCGTTAGTTGGCCGGAGAGCTTGGCGACGCGAACGCTCACCTCGTCGAGGCTGTCGCGCAGCGCCTGCACCTGTGTGGTCAGCGAATCCACTCGCGCCTCGGAGTTGGCCTGCGCCTCCTTCACCGCGCGCTCCAGGTCGGCCACGGTGGTGTTCATCCGGTTGACGGCATCCACCGTCTGCTCGACCAAACTCTTCAGCACCGTGGTGCGCTCGGCCAGACTGCGCTGCAGGTCGCGCACCTGCTCTTGCAAGGTGCGCATGTTGGCCTGCAGCTCGATGATTTCCTTTTTCTGTGCCTCAGTCGGTACGGCGAGAAAGCTGCCCACCGCGAGGCACACGAACAAGAAGAGAACTACCTTCTTCCTCAACTACCCTTCCTCCTTGTCCGCAACCCCTTTCTGGTTCAGCCTAGCGCAGCAGCACGAAGTGGGCGCGGCGGTTCAGCTGCCAGCATTCCTCGTTGCTCTCGTGGCAGAACGGCCGCTCTTCCCCGTAGCTTACCGTCTGGATGCGGTCGGCCGAGATTCCCAACGACACCAAGAACCGCTTGGCCGCCTGGGCCCGATGCTCACCGAGACCTATGTTGTATTCGTTCGAGCCCCGCTCGTCGCAGTGCCCTTCAATCAGCACCCGCACCTGCGCATAGCGGCGGAGAAATTCAGCGCTCTGCGTCAGCGCCACGCGCGCGTCCGGCCGGATGTCGTACTTGTCGAAGTCAAAGAAAGCGTCGCGGATCTGCTGCCGGAAAAGCTCCTCGATCGAGGGAGCTGCGGGCGCCGGAGGTGGCGGCGGAGGGGGCGGCACGTTCACTGTAATGCGTGTACTGGCTTCGGCGCGTCCGCCGGGGCCTGTAGCCACCACTGTGTAGGTGGTCGAACTCTGCGGGGACACCGTGGTCGACCCCTGCGGCGACACCGAGCCCAAACCCGGCTCCAGGCGCAAGTCGGTGGCGTTGGTCGAGTTCCACGAAAGCGCGCTCGACTGGCCCTGCTCGATCACGCTCGGCTCGGCGCGCAGCGTCGCGGTGGGCGCGGGCGGTGCCGGCGGGGGCGGTGGAGTCGGCGGTGGTGGCACTTCTTTCTTCTTGCAGCTACCCAGAACAAGAACCATGAAAACCAACAACAATATCGTCCCCATGCGCACGCTACGCCTCACCCTCATCAGCTCACCTCGCGGAGTTTTTCTGCTTCCACTTGCTCTCTTAGCGCATCGTTCGCGCCCCATCATACTATGCCGCGTGAATATGACAACAGATTTCGCCGCTCAGCGCCACGACCAGTGCGGCGCGGTATTCGTGCCCTCGAACGTAAGCTGGCGCAACTGGCTGCCATCGGCGAGCATGGTCCAGATTTGGTCGCGCCCGCTGCGATTTGACTGAAAAACGAGGTGGCGCCCGTCTGGCGCCCAAGTCGGCTGCTCATTCCTCCCGCCGTCGAAGGTCAGTTGAATGGCCTGGCGCGTGGCCACGTCCAGCACGTAGATATCAAAGCTGCTCCGATCCTTCTGCCAGGCGAAGGCGATCATCTGGCCATTGGGCGACCAGGCGGGAGTGACGGCGTAGCCCTCGCCGCTCGTCAACCGCTCCACGTTGGCTCCGTCCGCATCCATCAGATAAATCTGTGGGCTGCCCCCGCGGTCAGAGACGAAAGCAATCTGCTGACCGGTCCGGGGATTCCAGGCGGGTGAAATGTCCACGCTCGGCACATGCGTCAGGCGGCGCAGGTTCGACCCGTCGGCATCGGCAAGGTAGATTTCCTGGTTTCGGGAGCTGCTGGAAGAAAAGGCCACTTGGCGGCCATCGGGCGACCAGGCCAAGGTGGTGGTGGTGTTGGGATAGGTGGGGAAGGCGATGCGGCGATGGGTCACCAGCGAATGAATGTAGATGTCGGGCTTGCCTTCGAAGTAGGTGGTGAAGGCAATGCGGGAGCCGTCGGGCGACCAGCGCGGTGCCAGACAAATCGAGTTGTGGTAGGTGAGCCGCGTCTGGTTGTAGCCGTCGTAGTCCATCACCCAAATCTCTTTGCTCCCCGTCCGCGAACTTACGAAGGTAACCCGCGACTGGGCAATGCCCGGCAGGCCGCCGCTCAGCCGCTGCACGATGTCATCGGCCAACTCGTGCGCCAGTTGCCGGATGCCCGGCTCGCTCGGCTCGCCCCGATAGCGCTTGGCGAGCACCGGCGGCGCACGCGGGTTGCGCACGTCGTAGACCCAGGCATCCACCGCAGCATTCTGACCGGTGGCGCTGAGCTGGCCAAACACGACCATATGCGCCCCCACGGGCTGGCCTGCCCATTCCTCGAAGCGCAGCTCGCCCGGCACCGCCGGGGCGGTGAGCGGGTAGAAACTCTTGCTCACCAGCTCCAGGATGCCGCTGAACTCGAGGTCGTTCCAGAGGACACGGTCAAAGGTTTCGGCCAGCGGGTTCGCCTGGATGCCCCCCGTGCGGAAATCGGCGACGGCCAGGCGTAGCTTCTCCACGCCCAGGCCTGTGCCGGTCCGAAACCAATCCTCCTGCGGGCGCAGCGCTGCCGCGCCAGCAGCCAGGACGGACAACAAGGCAAGTCCAATGAGAAAACGAACGGGAATGCCTCGCCGGCGCCGCTTCATCGGTGAAAATCAAACCAGAACTCGACCATTACCTTGTCTCCGGCGTAGTCGGAAGGCAGGCGGTCGAGCGGGGCAGAGTCTCGGATGGCACGCAGCGCCGAGCGGTCCACCGAGGGCACGCCGCTCGAGCGCAGCATCTGGACGTTGACGACCATACCATCGCGCAGAATTTCAAAGGTAATGACCACCCGCGGCGCAAAGCGTACGTAGGGATCAATCGTCGAAGTCAGCCAGTTGCTGC
>JACQTG010000010.1 GCA_016210895.1 Acidobacteriota bacterium | reverse complement strand
GAGAGAGGGCCCATCCCCTCAGCAGGGTGGGCAGGATGATTTCTCTCTCGCAGGAGGCGGTATGGTGAAGCGTGCGGCGGCTGCCAGTCTGCTTCTACTGCTGGGGGTGGTTCAACCCAGCTTGCTCGGCTCTGACTCCGATCCCCCGGACAGGAAGCGCGACAAGGAAGCAGAGCGGATCGAAGAGGTGGTGCGGGGTGTGCTCGACGCCTACCGCGCCGCCGACTACGAGCTGATGGCGCGCTACTATGCGCCCGAGGTCACGATGGTCAGCTTTCGCTACGAGTCCGCCCTCACCGGTTGGGCCAACGTCCGCCGCGCCTACCTCGCCCAGGAGACTGGGCTCAAATACGTCGAGCTGGCGCGGGAAGAAACGCTCATCGAACGGCGGGGCAAGTTCGCCTGGGTCTACTACCGCTGGAGCTTTGTGGGGAAGGTGAATGACCAGTACGTCACCACCCTCGGCCATACTACCTTGGTGTTAGAGAAGCGCGGCCGCAACTGGCTTATCGTCCACAATCACACCTCCGCCGCCGTCCCGCCGACGTCTCCCCCACAACGCCCGGCGGCCCCGCCCACGCTTCCCGACTAGGCAGAGTTTCTAGCGGAGCTGTTGCCAGACCCAGAGGCCGAAGGTCCCCAAACCGACCACAACCCAGGCGATGAACGCCCCCCAGATGTACGGGCTCAGGCGCTCGAGTTTTCCGACCACCTCGCGCATTTCGCGCTCCAGGTGCACCTCGCCCGGGTCGAGGAACAACTGATCTTCCTCGCGGGTACTGAGTACGCCACGATAGATCAAGAGGACGATTAAGAGGCCGGTCAGGCCGAGCCAAACCAACAGCAGTGCAAATACGAGGGAAATCGCGAGCATCATCGCCAGACCCTCCCGGTGGTGGAAGGATTGCTAGCCGGTCTCGCGGACTGCGGCCGGAAAGTCAATCCCCCAGATGTTGGCTGCCCCAGAACTCCATTCCACGCCGACATCCCAGCGACCGGCACTGGGCTGGTCGCTCGTCCATACCACGCGGAACGTCGCCATCTCGTGGCTGGATGGGTTCTCCACATCTACCTCGCTGCCCGGCTTGAGCGGGCTTCCCACTTTGAGCAGTGCCCCGTGGCGGCTGATGACCACGGCTTCTCCGCTTTGGCTCACTCGGGTGCCGTGCTGCGTGATCCCGCTCACGCGAACCGGGACGCGAATCAGGATGCGCGCACTGCGCCGACGTTCGCTGGGCGATAGGCGCGCTCCGGGTCCCATTCGAGATTCACCGTCAGCCGGTGGAGAGGCTTCCCCGACGGATTTCTTATACGCGCTCAACCGAGCGGCGTCAACCGTCTCCTCCCCCGTCAGCGCGTGTCTTCGCGCACTCGTTCCTGACGGCCACACCAGGCATAGAGCGCGTCGTAAAGCGGAAACTGTTTTTCCAGTCGATCGAAATCATCCCGGCCGGTTTCGCTAAAGCCTTCGGCGATGGCTTTCAAGCCCGCGGACTGCGGCGTGGTCTGCTCCTCACCCGCGATGTCGGCACCGTGCACGATGCGGGCCAGGCGGTGCAGCGCCAGGTCAGTGAGCTTGTATTCCTCAAGCAGAACCTCAAACGTGCACTTACCCTCACGATGACAAAACTTGACCCCAGGCTGCGGTGGCACGTCAAAGGGGATGGCGTCGAGCGCCCGGGCCCGCTCCATGACCTCGCCGGCAGGGACGAAGAAAAATTCGGCGCCCGGATCGATAAAGTGACGAATCAGCCAGGGACAGGCCACGCGGTCCACTTTGGCGCGCTCGCGCGTTATCCATTTCATGGCTGCCGACCTCCCTGCGTCGCGAAGCTCGCTGCCCCGCCGCTTTCTTCCGGTGGCTTGATCCCGCGGAAGGCCGCGAAAAGCAGCAGGTCATAGGCGATTTTCATTCCGGCACCGATGAAGAGCGGGCTCGAGAGCGCCAGTGTTTTCATCGTATAGCCGGCGAGCGACGGCGCCACGGCCCAGCCAGTGCCGCGGGTGAGATTGGTGATGCCACTAGCAAAGGCACGCTCTCTTGGCTCCACCACGCCGACAACATAAGACTGGCGCGTCGGTACGTCCATCTCCACCAGGCACTCGCGGGCCAGAAACAACCCTACCGCCAGCGACAAGCTGGGCGCAAAGGGAACCGCGAGCAAGAACAGACTGGACGGAATGTGAGTGAAGACCATGGTATTGAGCAGGCCGATGCGTCGGGCCAGCCACGCCGCCCCCAGGTAGGACAGCGCGTTGGCGATGCGGGCGGCAAAAAACAACGGGCCCAGCAACTCTTCGCTGACGCCGAAGCGCCGAAAGAACCAGTAGGCCAAGATCGCCCCGGTCAGGAAGCCGCCGCCCAGGCTGTCGAGGCCGAAGAGCAAGGCGAGTTTTCCCACTACGCGTTTCGAGTCCGGCGAAAGCCTCTGCCGCCGCCTTACTGTCACCAACTCGACGCGAGGAGAAAGCCAAGCGTAGAGAGCCACGCCGAGCAAACTCAAACCGGCGGAGCCCAGCCAAGTCAGCTGGTAGGAGTCGAGAGGCGACACCCCGGCCCAGCGCCGCAGCGCGAAGGGCAGGCTTGCCAGCAAGCTGCCCAGGGCATGGCCGGCATCGAGGACGAGGTTATAGCCGGCAAAGGTGCGGGTGCGGGCTTCGGCGGCGAGTGTCTCCGGGAGAATGGCCTGATCGAGGGCGAACGCCGGGCCGCGGTCGCGCCCCATGCCGTTGACCATGCCGAAGAAAGCCCCGACGAGGAGAACGGGGAAAACCGTAGTTGTGGCGAGCGCAACCGCACCCAGCGCGCTGAGCAGGCTCAACACTGCCAGGCTGCGGCGCCGACCTACGCGGTCGGCCCAGAAACTCACTCCGAGGGTGCCCACAGCCGCCCCGGCCAGCCCGGCCGTTATCAGCACGCCGATGCGCGCGGCGTCCCAGCCGGCGGTCGAGAGATAAACCGCCAGGAGCACACCGCTCAGGCCGACAGTCAGCGAGCGGAAAAAAGCGGCGGCACAGATCAAGACTGAATCACGCGAAACACTCGGCCGTGTCATCGCAGGTAGACGGACAAGCCCTGTCAGCCGCCTGTCGGAGAGTCTTTTTAGCGAGTGGAGGCGAGTGTGTCCAGTGCCGCGCGCAAGCCGCGGGCTAACCCTTCAACCCCACCTTGACCCCAGAAGTGAACAAAGACCATCCGCGGGTCGTCGTTGACCATGTGATTGTGTACGGCAGTGACCTCGATACCGGCGGTGCGCAAGGCCCGCAGCACACCGGCGAGCTCTTCCTCGCGCACGACAAAGTCGCCCGTCGTGGCGACGCCGTCCGGAGTGGGCTGGAAGTTCAGGGCTGTGGCCATGCCCATCGCCGGCGGCAGCTCAATGCCGTGCATATGAATCGGAAACGGGCGCGGGATCGAAAACTGTAGCACGCCGGCGTTAAGGCGCCCCGCCTGGCCGAGAACTTCTTCAATCGCGGATTGGTCGAGCGCGCCCGGGGCTGGCCGGGCGGCACCGCGGGGGGTGCCGGTCAAGTCGACAGCCGCGCGCAGCGTCGCAGCGAGCGCCTCGGCTTTACCCTGACCCCAGAAATGAAGAAAAAGCACGCGCGGTTGCTCGCCGCTCAGGTGGTTATGCAAGGCCGTAGCTTCGATGCCGCCCTGCTGCAGGCGGGAGAGCACCGGATTGACTTCTTCCTCGAGCAGGCAGAGGTCGCCGTGGACGACAGCATCCGGGCCGACAGCCTTGAAAGCGAGCCAGGAGCTCAACCCCAGCACAGGATGAACGGTAACGTCCCCGCGCCTTACCACCAAGTCGTACCGCGGCAGGCCAATCTTGAACACCTCGCCGGCTTGCAGGCTGCCCTTCTGCCCGATGGTTTTTTCCACTGCCGACCAGTCGGTCGCAAGTTCCTGCCCAGCTATCGATCCGCCCTCGACGAGCAGGAAGACCACTGCCAAGAAGACCGATTTCATGAGCGCCTCCAAAAGCCAAAAGATTCTCGCCGAGAACTTGCCAGCAGAGGAGTGGTGGTGCCGAAGGTGGGAGTCGAACCCACACGGGCTTGCGCCCACTGCGCCCTGAACGCAGCGCGACTGCCAATTCCGCCACTTCGGCCCGGATGGCACCTGCCAGTCGGGGGCAGGAGGATACAAGGGCGGAAAAATTAGTCTGCCAAGCACCGCCACCTCTGTCAAGAGCGATGACCTGTTCAGGAATTGGAAGGACGACCCCAAACTGCCTCAAAGCGCTCATCCTAAGCTGCACCTCCGGGCAAGTCAACGCGAGCCGGAGCTTGCCTGCACCTAGGGTTTTTGATTTGATGGCGCCGGCAGGGCTCGTATGCGCATCTGTTCGTTTTCTCCCTTCGGATCCCGGGAATAGCCAGCTATTGTAAAGCCGTTTGAAGGTGCGATCAGGCGACCCAAACTTTCTGGAGAGGAGGCAAGGAATTGACATGTTCCGAGTTTATTGTGCGCTGTTCCTTCAACTGCTGCTAGCGTGCGGAATTGTCGCTCCGCGTGGAATGACAGCCAAATCTCCTGGCGAACAAGACACGCCCGCGATCCGCGAGGATATGGTTAAGGTTCCCGTGGTTGTCCGCGACAAGCAGGGAAGGCTCGTCTCCGATTTGGCGCAAGAAGAGATCTATCTCTCCG
>JACQTG010000089.1 GCA_016210895.1 Acidobacteriota bacterium | reverse complement strand
GTCTTGCGCGCGATGCTGCCCGTGGCTGAACGCATACGCCCAGTGCGGGAAGACCCGTTCGTTCACCTGGCTGCCAGAAGCCGGGAGTTGCAGCTCGGGCGGGCCGAGCAGCGCGCGGTCACCGAGCTGGACAGGCATCCGTCCGGATTGCACGCCAGTCAGTTGCGACGACTGGCGCGCGTGCCCGCGAGCGTCTTGCTCCAGCTGCAGGCGAAGGGCGTCGTAGTGGTGGGTAAAGCGGCCGAGCTGCCCCTGTTTGCGGACGAGTGGGCCGCGCCGCCCGAGCCCGTACTCACGGCAGAGCAAGAGCGGGCATTGAGCGAGCTGGAGCGATTACTGGCCGGAGGAATGTTCGCCACCCTGCTGGTTCAGGGTGTAACCGGCAGCGGCAAGACCGAGCTCTACAGCCGCGCCATCCAGCGGTGCGTGGCGGCGGGACACACGGCCTTGCTACTGGTTCCGGAGATTGCGCTCACGCCGGCGGTGGCTGCGCTTTTCCAGGCGCGCTTTGGCGACCAGGTGGCGGTGCTGCACAGCGGATTGAGCGCGGGCGAGCGCACGGTTGCCTGGTGGCGCCTGCGTCGGGGCGAAGCGCACATCGCGGTGGGGACGCGCTCAGCGGTGTTTGCGCCCGTCGCCAACCTCGGCTTGGTCATCGTCGATGAGGAGCAGGATTCCAGCTACAAGCAGGAGGAGACGCCGCGCTACCACGGGCGTGATGTGGCTGTCGTTCGGGCCAAGCTGGAAGGCGCCCTGGCTGTGCTCGGCACGGCCACGCCGGCGCTCGAATCCAGCTACCAGGCGCGCTCAGGCAACTATCAGTGGGTGCGGCTGGAGCAACGTGTCGCCGGACGGCCTCTGGCCACGGTGGAAGTGGTGGATATGCGCCAGGAATTTCAGGAAACCAAGACGCCGGCTTTGTTTTCCCGGCGACTCCGAGAGGGCATCGAAAGCACACTCGCCAGCGGCGGCCAGGTGCTGGTGTTGCTGAATCGACGCGGCTATGCCGCGTTGCTGCTTTGCCGGAAGTGTGGAGCCACGGTGCAGTGCCCGAACTGCAGCATCTCGCTTACCTACCACCGCGCCCGGCGGCGGCTCGTGTGCCATTACTGCGGCAGCGCGCGCCCAGTGCCGGCACGTTGTCCCAGATGCCAGAGTGAGCACCTCTACTTTGTGGGAGAAGGCACGGAAAGGGTGGAGGAGGAGTTGCGCAAGTGCTTCCCGGCCGCGCGCGTCGGGCGACTCGACCGGGACGCGGCACGCCGTCGCCGCGCCCACGAGCGCATCCTGCGACAGTTTGCCCGTGGGGGACTCGACATCCTGACCGGGACGCAGATGATCGCCAAGGGTCACGACTTTCCCCGTGTGACTCTGGTCGGGGTGGTGTCGGCCGACGGGATTCTGGGTCTGCCGGATTTTCGCGCGGGCGAGCGGACGTTTCAGTTACTCACGCAAGTAGCCGGACGAGCGGGTCGCGGCGAGCTGCCGGGTCGCGTCATCGTGCAGAGCTATTATCCCGACCACTACGCGATTCAGTTTGGTGCGCGGCAGGACTACGACGGCTTCTACGAGCAGGAATTGCGATTTCGACGCCTGCTGCACTATCCGCCGTTCACCGCGCTGGCCAACGTAGTCGTGCGGGAGCGCCGGCTCGAGGTGGCCCTTCAGTACGCGCGGTGGCTTGAGAAGATTCTGGCCCCGGAGTCTGCTCCCGCGGTGCGCGTGCTCGGGCCGGCACCGGCACCGCTGGCACGCTTACGGGCGGACTATCGCTTCCAGTTCCTGCTCAAGTCCAGCGACCGGCGGGCGCTGCAGCGCAGGCTGCGCTCGGTGCTGGAGGCGGTGCGGACGAAGAAGGTCCCACCCGGTGCCGTAGTGGTGGACGTCGACCCTCTTACACTGCTCTAGGGGTTGAGCGGACAGGCACCGGCGAGGCGCCGGCACCCACCTCCCAAAAAAACTCACGAATGACTTAGAGGGATTTGAGTTCCTTGCCGGGCTTGAAGCGCACAGCCTTTCCGGGGGGGATTTCCACTTCTTCTCCCGTGCGCGGGTTTCGCCCGACGCCGGTCTTGCGCGGCTTGACGGTGAAGACGCCGAAGCCGCGGAGCTCGATTCGCTGGCCGCGCTGGAGCGCGTGCTTCATGGCCTCGAAGATGGTTTCCACAGCGAGCTCTGCCTTGGCCTTGCTGACCTGTGTTCGGTTCACGATTTCGTTGATGATGTCGAGCTTAATCATCTCAGCTCCGACCGCGACAACGGTTTGCCCGCAGTGGCATTTGCTTGCCGGCCTTGGGGGAAAAGGCGGGGTATGCTAGTCAGGCGACTTTGGCGTTGTCAAGCGGATTCCTTGTTCGCTAGACTCCGCGCGGCCCGGGCGAGCCAGAGATGCGCAATGATTTTCACCTAGCCGGCAACGACTGGAGTCAAACCCTAACGGAGCCCACAGGGGCCGAGGAGTGAGGGCAAGTTATGGCCATCAAATCCGACCGGTGGATTCGCCGGATGGCGCGCGAGCAGCGCATGATCGAGCCGTTCGTGGAAGAGCAGCGACGCGACGGGGTGATCAGCTACGGGCTGTCGAGCTACGGGTATGACATCCGTGTGGCGGAGGAGTACCGGATTTTCACCAACGTGAACACGACCATCGTCGATCCGAAGCATTTCGACGCCCGTTCCTTCGTCGAGTACCGAGGCGACATCTGCGTGATTCCGCCGAATTCGTTCGCCCTGGCGCGCTCGGTGGAATACTTCCGCATCCCGCGCGACATCCTGACCATCTGCGTCGGCAAGTCCACCTACGCGCGCTGCGGGATTATCGTCAACGTGACCCCGTTTGAGCCGGAGTGGGAGGGCTACGTGACCCTGGAAATCTCCAACACCTCGCCGCTGCCGGCGCGCGTTTATTCGAACGAAGGCATCTGCCAGGTTATTTTCCTGCAGGCGGATGAGGTCTGCGAGGTCTCCTACAAGGACAAGAAGGGAAAGTATCAGGCCCAGAAGGGCATCGTGCTCCCGCGCATTTGACCTAGAGCTAAGCTGATGAGATTGCCCTCGCTTGCCATTGTAGGGGTGATGCAGTAGGATAGGTGTGTGGTTCTCCGATCCCGGTGGCCTACGGGGGAGACAACCTAGGGCGCCGGGGCGATACCGTGTCCCGCGAAAGCGGGGCGCGCCCCGTGTGGCTCCGCGCTCG
>JACQTG010000092.1 GCA_016210895.1 Acidobacteriota bacterium | reverse complement strand
TGCAAACAAAACAGTTGGAGAAGGGGAAAGAAGGCGTAGGCCCGGTAGCCTAGCGAAAACCCGATTCCCACCTGCAGAAGGAAGACGCAACCGGTCAGCGCGTAGAAGATTCCGGACTTCGATTCCAGTGCCTTAGCATAGAAAAAGAGCAGCACCAGGGAGGGGAAAAACCAAGCCATCAGCAGAAAGTATCCCTTGCCGCGGATGCCCTCGATGCGGGCCGGGCCCAACTCGGAGAGAAAATCCCGCCAGCCACCCCACCCGCTGACGATGAGAGAGCAACTGAGAATGCCCAAAAAGAGCAACAGGCCAGCCAACAGAACAAGTCGTAGGGAATTCCAGTGCGGCGAGCAAACCGGCAGTCGTCGCCCGAGGCTGTCGCCCAGGTGGAGGTAGTAGCCAAGAAAGAAACTGCCCAAGCCGGCCAGGGCCGCGAGCAAAGCAAGTTGTACGCCGGTATCCCAGGCCCGTAGGTCACCGAGGAACTTCGTATCGCCCGTGACGAGCACCCAGAGCGTCCAAACGCCAAACTGCACGATGTAGTACCCGACAAAGGCATTCTTCAGGTTGAACAGGTCAAAGGTTCCCCGCCGGTACTCCCACCAAAGTGGCGCCAGGCCCAGCAGGAGCAGGGCGAGTGCAAGTGTCCAGGACGCCAGAAAATCCACTTCGCCCAGCCAGTACACAATTCCGATCCCGACCAGCACGGCGACAGCGGAACCGACAAAAATCGGATAGAGGCTGCGCGTTGCCAACCTGCGGATCATCATTCTTCGTTCATTTCCTCAGAAAGCCGGCTACCAAGGTGCGAAAGTGGGGAATTCTGAACACAAAGTAGCCGAGCAACGAGAACATGACCAATCCGCTCAAGCCGGAAAACATCATCCCCGCCACCTGACCCAACCAGATGTCCACCGAGCGCGTGAGGAATGCCACCAGCAGGCCAGCTAGAGCCGCGCTGGTCATCACCTTGGCCAGGAACGAGACCAGGTCACGCTGAAAGACCGCGCCGGTTCTGCGCGCCAGAACGTGGTATTGGAGAAGGAAGGTAAACGCCCAATAGATCACATAGGCCATGCCGATGCCGACGTAGGAGAAATAAGGGGAGAGAATCCCGCAGAGAACCATGTACAGGCTGAGCGAGAGCACCGCCAGCTTTGCCGGGGTGGCATAGTTGCGCAGGGCGTAGAACGCGCGACTCACGATGTTCATCGGCGCCATCCAGATCATTCCCAACAAGTACCAGGGAAGCACCTGTGCCACGGCCAGCTTCGCCGCCCGGTCAAAATTCCCGCGCTCAAACAGGACGCCGAGCAGTGGTGCCCGCAACACCGTCTCCACGACGGCAATCGGGATGATGACCAGCAGGATGGTCTTGATAGCGGATGATACTTTGGTATGAAACTCCTGTAGCCTCCCGTTCGCCTGATCCTCGGACAACGTGGGAAACAACACCACAGACACTCCTTGGACAACAATGGCAGTAGTGGCAATTACGATGCGATTCGAATAGCCGAGATAGGAAAGGCTTCCGGTGGGAAGGGTCGAGGCCCAGAACACATCGATCACGGGAAGCAACGTGAAAGGAAGCAAAGACACCCCAAGCGGGACCAGTGAGGCGCAGAGCGCCGGAATGCTGGGATGGCGCAGTCCCCAGCGAAATTGCAGTCGGCCTTGGCGCCGGAAACCCCACCCCAGCACGAGCACACGCAGCAGGGCTCCCACCAGCCACCCCAGCACGACGCTCTTGATTCCCAGCCGAGAGGCCCCCACGAGCCCTCCGCCCATCATCCCCAAGTACGGGAGGGCGACCACAACCACCGGCAGCCCAAACCGCCGATAGAAGTGCAGAGCACCCGTCAGGAAGCTGGAAATGAAATCGAGTCCCACAATCAGCCAGATGAGAGGTGCGAGGCTGACCGCCAACTCGAAGGTCACCTGTGGGGTGGTCGCCGCCGTGGTCCAGCGCAGCAGCCAGGTGTGGCCCAACAGACCCACCCCCGCAATCACCACCGCAGCCACGGCGATGAAGGAAAAAAGGCGCTGCAGGACATCGGTCAGTTCTTCTGGCTGGTTCTTGTACTGCATCAAGAGTGGGATCAAAACGTACCCCAGCTCGCCAATGGCCAACGCGAGCATCGTCAGCGGCAGAGCCCCCGCCATCAGGAACGCGTCCATGTGTCCAGACGCGCCAAAAAGATAGGCAAGTACGACTTGATTCAGGAGGCTGACGAACAAGTTGACCGCGGTGAAGACAGTAACAATCAAGACTGACCTCGAATTCATGCCTGAGCCGCTTTTCCTGCCTGCAACATCACCTGTGGTTTCACCGCCAGCGGCACGTTTTCCAGCTGCTCGCAACACGCCGCAAGCACCTCGGCAGTGGTGATACCCTTGATGCACGCCATCGTGGCACGCGGGCAATGGCCTTCGGAAAAGCAATATTCACACGCAACGGAATGCCGCAGGGCGACGTTCCGCCTGCCCCAGGGCTCCCACAAGCCGGGGAAGGTGACGCCGGAAAAAATCGTCACGCAGGGAACGCCGACGGCCCCCGCCAAGTGGGCGGGGCCACTGTCATTGCCGACGTAGAGATGGCACCGGCGCAGAATCTCCACCGTCTGGCGGAGACTCGCCCACCCGGCAAAATTGTGAATCCGCTCCCTATCGCTCGCTTGCAGCGCTTCCCCTACCGCGCGGTCTTCCCTGCCTCCGATGACTACGATCCGGGCATCCAACTCGCGCACGAGCGCCTCGCAGAGGACGCAAAAATTCTCCAGCGGCCACCGTTTGTGCGCAAACCGTCCACCGGGGGAGAGGGCGATGATCGGCCCCTGGCCCGGAAGCCCGTGTTCCGCCCACAGCCGGTCAATCACGCGCCGGTCGTCTTCGTGGCGGTCGAGAGAGAAGACGATTTCACTGTCGTGGTTCGTGCCCGGCCCCTGGTTGACCGCCTCCAGCGCCGCCGTCACCTGATGCGGATAGCCCGCTTGCCGGAACTGTGCCGTCCGCAGAAAACCCAGCGTGTTGCACATCCGGTAACCGTAGACGTTTCGGCGCACGCCCAAGACCCGCAGAAAGAGCAGCTTCTTCAGGCGATTGCTGAAAGGCTCGCCGGAAAACGGCAGCACATACGTCAGGTCGGGATTGAGCTGCCCGATCACGCACCGCAGCTCCTGCCAGTGCGCCGGCTGCCGGAGCCCCCAGGCATAGAAGCTTATGGTTGTGTCCACCAAGGAGGGACTCGCCAGCTCGCTGCCCCCTGCCTCGCGCACCACGTCCCAGTACTTCGGGTTTGCCGTCGGCGTGGTCAGCAGCGTGATACGGCTCTGGGGGAATCGCTTCCGCAGCACATGCAGCGCAGGCAACGCGCAGACAAAATCACCGATGGCCGAAGGGCGCAGAACCAGGATGGATTCCGGCGCGCCAGCTACGGTGCGAAATAACAGCCGTCCGATTCCTATCAGAATCCAGTTCTGAAGCCAGACGAGCGCGCAGGCAACTCTGTAGACAAGCTTTTGCCAACCTGCCGACTTCATCACGCTTCTCCCGGGCGGCTCTTCTCGGCAATGATTTCCATGTTGCCGCGGTTCAATCCAACATAGGCGAGCAGGAGACTCGGCGGTACACCCGCCAGCCACACTCCGCGGCTCACCCAAGTGTGAGCCAGCAGCCGCCGGTAGCGACCCCGAGTCAACCGGTTGACAACATCGCGGAACATCGCCGGCCAGGCCACCCGTACCGCTTCCACCACCCGGAAGCCTGCTCGATCGAGCATGGCCGGCAGGGTCGCTGGAGTGAAAAAGTAGAGATGGCGCGGCGCTTCCACATAGGCGCAGTACTGCTTGAAGACGCGTGCCACGGGACTCGCTATCGAAGGTGCGGAAACAAATAGCTTTCCCTCGTCCTTCAACACTCGGTGAACCTCGCGCAGCGTGGCGCGCGGGTGGTGCATGTTCTCGATCGTGTAGCGCAGCACCACCAAGTCGAAATACTGCGCCGGGAACTCCGTGGCCACGAGCTCACCTGGCGGCGAGACGTTGAGCCCGCGCGTCCGCGCCCGCGCAATGGCCACCGGACTGGGATCTACCCCGTAGGCTTCCCAGCCCAGGTCGCGGAAGAAAGCCAGATAGCGCCCGTCGCCGCAGCCCACATCCAACATGCGTCCGGGCGGCAGACGCTCGATCTTCCGCGCAATTCCGCCCGTCAACCGCATCAGGATGTTCTTGAACACGCGCCGGGTCGAGGAAGTCGTGACCGTGCCACCGCTCAACTCGTTGAAGTAATCGGCGGGGTAGTAGCGCGCCATTGCCTGTCGCGTAGGCCGCGGATTGAGATAGGCGAGCCCGCACTGCTGGCACTCGACAATCGAGAAGACCTCCTGCCCACCCAAGAGAGTGTCACGCGCCTGCCCTAGCAGCCGCGTGTCATCAGCTCCGCAAAGTCCGCAGTTTACATACTCCCACTCGCTTTCCCGTGGGCGACGCTGGAAACCAGTCCTCCCGGAAAGCCGCGGATCAGTTAGGCCGTCCGTGGCTGCATCAAGAATTGCTTTCAGCCGGCGATTCTTTTGCTCCAGGGAGAATTTCCCACGTTCCACTTCTTCGCGCGCCGCGCGCCCCAGTTGTCGGCGCCAGGCGGGGTTCTCAATCAGCAGCGCTGTCTTTTCCACCAGGGCGCGCACAAACTCGGTGTCGGGTGTGCGCAGCGCCTTGCGGACTTCGGCCGGCGAAGTGTCCCACGGCGGCAGCGACTGATAGCGCGGAATCACCATTCCCGTGCGGCCATCGTCGATGAATTCGGCGTTGTCGTAATAGTCCGTTGTGACGACTGGCAGTCCGTAGCCCATCGCCTCCAGCACCACCACCGAGCTCAGACTGTGTGCTGGGTACCAGAAAATATCCGCCATCTGGAACAACCGCTCGAGCTCCTCCGCCGGAACCGCCTCCGTCAACAGATGCAGCCCGGGCATGCTGCCGTATTTACGTTTGCGCTCTTCATCCAGGTCGCAGCGCACGATCAACTCAACCTGCGGATAGCGCTCCCGCAGGACGCGAAATGCTGCCAACACTTCCCGCCCACCTTTGATCTCGAATCCGCCCGGTGTTACCAGGGAGCTGACAAACAGGAGGCGGACCGGCCGGCCATTCGTCGTCATCGGCTTGACAAATTTCTGCGGCCTTCCGGCCGAGTGCACGACGTAAAGCTTCTGTGAGAAACCCGCCGCCTGGAGCCCCTTTCGGATCGATTGCCGCGCGGCCTCGCTCCAGCAGACGATGGCCCGGCACTGCGGCGAGCCGAGCGCCCGCTCGACGAAGCGGCGATAGCGCCGCAGATGGTGATGGTCGTAGCCGGCAAACTGTGTAGCCACTTCCACCCCAACCACCCAGGGCTCATGGCGAAAGACGAGCGACGATTCCGAATAGGTCAGAACCACCCCTGCCGGCGGCTTTTTCAAGCGGAGGGGGCCGTAGCTCATCAGGAAGTTGACCGGCAGGAGGTCGTTGACCGCGTGGCGCAGGTGCCAGAGGGAATCGTTGCGGATCACCGTATCCGCCAGTCGATCCGGCCAGCGCACGCGGCTGACGAACCGGTAGCCGGCGGGCGGATGCTCCATCAGCTGCCGCACACGAAATCCCACCCGTCCGAGCAGGTCGGCGTAGACAGTTCGTACGGAGCGATCCTTAACCTGCAACACGCGCTTCCTCCTGTGGGAGCCGCATCTCGACGTCGATCCAGGTTCGCTCCAACCCTTCTCGCAGCGGCACCTGCGGCACCCAGCCCAGGCGTGCGCGCGCTTGCGAGCAATCGAGCACCTGACCCCAGATGCGTGTCTCGTGGGGCACGAAGGTGGGCTCAATCTCTTTCCCCGAGAGCCGGATGATCTGCCACACCAGGTCGAGAATGCGCACCCGGCGTTCGTCGGTCACATTGAGCGGACCGATGAGGCATTCCTCCTGGAGCAACTCCACCGCGCGCACCATGGCCGCCAGGGCATCCGTGAGGTAGCAAAAGCAGCGTGTCTCCTGGCCGGTGCCGCGCACTTCAAACGGCGTCTGCGGATACTCCAAGGCCCGTCGAATGAGCACGGGAATGACCGAGCCCCGCTCCAGGTTGACGTCCTGCCCGGGCCCGTAGACGTTTTCCAGGCGCAGAACGGCGGCGCGGAATCCCCGATGCTCGGCCGTCGCCTGCACGACCCCGCGCTCGCCGATCAGCTTGGCCCAGCCGTAGGAATTCGGCGGATCCGCCGGCAGCGCCTTCTCCTCGCGCAGGGGTGTCGCCTGAGGCGTTTGCTGGCGGGCGAGCGGGTAGACCATGCTGCTGCTGGCGTAGAAATAGGCCTCGACGCCCGCCGTGAGGCTCGCGGCCAGGAGCTGTGTGTCGAGCAGAAGATTCTCCGTCAGTACGCGTCCCGGATGCTTCTGGTAGTAGCCCACACTGCCCGCCCGCGCGGCCAGATGGAAGACGACTTCACATCCCGTGCAGGCTTGGCGACAGGCTACTGGGTCGCGCAGATCGAGGCAGCGAAACTCCGCCTCGCCGTGCCAGTTCGGCCGCCAGGCCTGCGCGTTTCCCTGGCGCGCCAGATTGTCCACCACACGCACCTGCGCGCCCGCTTCCAGCAAATGGTCTACCAGGTTCGAGCCGATGAAACCGGCCCCGCCCGTCACCAAGACCCTGCGCTGCTGCCAAAAGCCCACGTTTTCTCCTATGCACTCACCCGCCCGCCGACCATCACGTCGCGATGCGCCGTGTACCATTCCACCGTGCGCCGCAAACCCTCCGGCAGGCTGACTTCAGCCCGAAAGCCCAGTTCCCGCTCCGCCTTTGTCACGTCAAACAGCCGGCACACCTGCCCTTCCGGCTTTGAGGTTTCCCAAACGACCCGCCCGCTGAAGCCGGTGAACTTGACCAGTTGCTCGACCACGTTCCGAATCGAGCTAGCCACACCGCTGGCGAGATTGACCACCACCGGCTGCTCGTAGTGCTCGACCATCCGCAAGAGCCCGCGGGCAACGTCGCCCACGTAGACGAAATCGCGTGCCGCTTGGCCACGGCCCCACACCGCCACCTCGCGTGCGCCGTCTTCGACCGCTTCCACAAACTTCCGCACCAGCGCCGGGATCACATGCGCCTGGTGAAGGTCGAAATTGTCGTAGGGACCGTAGACATTGCCGGGCACGCCCACCAGGGCGACAAAGCCGTGCTGGCGGTAGTAGGCCTCCGCCTGCACCATGAGCATGCGCTTGGCAAGCGAGTACGGCGCACTTTCCTGTTGCGGATAGCCGTCCCAGAAGGAACTTTCCCGCAGCGGCAGCGGCGCCAGCTCGGGATAACCACAGCCCGCGCCTGCCGCCACAAGCTTTTTCACTCCGGCCTGCCAGGCATGATGGATCAGCAACGTGCCCATCATCAGGTTCTGGTAGAAAAACTCCGCTGGACGCTCTTTGTTGGCGAGGATTCCGCCCACCAGACCTGCGAGATGGAACACGATGTCGGGCCTCTGCTCGGCGAGCAGGCGCACGACGTCGCTCTCGCACGTCAGGTCATAGTCACGCCGACGGACAATGAACAAGTGACGACACCCGGCGGCGCGCAGGGCCTCGACGACATTGGAGCCAACGAAGCCGGTTCCACCTGTGATGAGGACTCGCTTATCCACCCAGTAGGACACGGCTGTGGCTCCCTAGGCCAGGGTCTTGCGGAATGACGCCATATAGGCCTTGACCTTGTCGCAGATGAGGGCGATTTGCTTCTCCTCGAGCGTCGGCGCCGAGGGAAAGGAGAAGCCGCGGGCATAGAGCCGCTCGGCTACAGGAAACGGCCCCGGCAGGTTGTAGCAGGGCTGCCTGTGTACCGGATAGTAGAAGCGCCGCGCGCCGATCCCGTGCTCGGCCAGATACCGTTCGAGCGCCTCTGGGTCGTCGACAAGAATGTTCACGCGGTGCGGCACAACAAAACAGTCCGGGCTCTGATAGGTGAACTCGATCCCTTCCACGCCCTCGAGGTACCTCTTGTAGAGCTCGACGTTCCGCCGCTTGGCCTGGATGATGCGTGGCAACTTGTCAAGCTGCGCCAGCCCGACAGCGGCCTGGAGGTCGGTGATGCGGAAGTTGTAGCCCACGCGCTGGTGAAGGTAGATCCCCCGCTCGAGCCGCCCGTCGTTCTTGAGCATCAAGAGCTCGCGGAAGACCTCATCCGCATTCGTCATCACCAGGCCGCCTTCGCCCAGGGTGATGGCTTTGTCGGCGAAGAACGACAGGCAGGCAACATCACCCAACGAGCCCACCGGCTTGCCGCGGTACTTGACGCCCAAGCCTTGCGCCGTGTCTTCGACCACGCGTAGCTGATAGCGCTCGGCCAAAGCCAGGATGCACTCCATATCGGCCGGATGACCGTAGAGGTGCACGGGCATAATCGCCTTCGTGCGTGATGTGATCGCGCGCTCGGCCGCCTCAGGATCAAGTGTGAACGTCTGAGGATCCACATCCACCAGCACGGGCGTGGCCCCGGCGAGCCGGATGGCGTTCACGCTGGCGATAAAGGTGAAGGTGGGCGCGATGACTTCGTCCCCTTCGCCAATACCCATCGCTTTCATTCCCATGATGAGCGCCGCCGTACAGTTCACCACCGCGAGGGCATACTTGCGCTCGTGCATCGCTGCCAGGCGGTCTTCGAATTCGCGCGTCTTGGCGCCTTCTGAAATCCAGTTCTTGCGGATGACCTCGGTGACCTGGCGCAACTCCTCCTCCCCCAGCCAGGACTCGTAGTACGGGATCTTTTCGCTTTTTAGCTTCTGCTCGTACTCGTAGTAGGGCACATCGGGTAGCGGCCTCATTTCATGCCTCCCTGCTGTAAGGTTTGACTTTCCGTTCGGGTAGGCGCAGGCGCGGCAACCGCTGTCGCCTCCCACTCCGCGCGCATCCAGGCCAACGTTTCCGCCAAGCCTTCCTCCAGCAACACACGCGGCTGCCATCCCGTCGCCTGCCGCAGCTTGCGGTTGTCGGCGCATTGCCGGTGGCTGCCGAGAACTTCCCGGCCCAAGTCACGCACCGAGAGGCCACCGAGTAGCCGGGCCACAACCTGCGCCACTTCCCCGATCAAGGTTTCGCGGGCACTGCCCAGGTTGACCACTTCCCCGGCGAGCACGGGGCGCTCGGCAATCGCCAGCAGGGCTCGAATCGTGTCGCTGATGTAGGTGAAGTCGCGCGTCGGGCTGGTGCTCCACAACTCGATTGCGCCCTGCTCCAATCCCTGTTGGATCATCCTGGCGATGACGTAGTCGGCCGACTGCCGCGGTCCGTAGCTGCTGAAGTTCCGAACCACGGTTGCCCGGAGCTGACGCTCGTGTGCGACGGCCCAGGTTAAGCATTCACCCATCATCTTGCTCAGGGCGTAGGAATCGCGCGCCGCGAGCGTGTGCGTCTCGGGAATGGGCAGGGTTGTCGGCTCGCCATAGACCATCGCCCCGGAGAGGAAGATGACTCGTGCCCCACGGCGACACGCCGCCAGCACGTGGCGCGTCCCTTCCACGTTCACCCGGTACGTTTTGGCCCAATCTTTCTCGCAGGCGCGCGGGTTGGCCATGGCCGCGAGATGAAATACGAGGTCAGCTTCGGCGAGCGCGGCGCAGGCGTTCTGCTGGCTGATGTCCGCGTCGAGGAGCCAAAGCCGTCCGCGGAACGCCTCTAGATTGGCCGCCGTGCCGACGGAAAAGTTGTCCAGTGCCAGCACGGTAGCGCCGGCTTCGACCAGGGCCTCGGCCAGATGGCTGCCGAGGAAACCAGCCGCGCCCGTGACCGCGACGACTTGGTTCTGCCATCGCATCATCGCTATGGACACGCGCTCCGCCAAACGACCAACCCTTCGTCGACAAAGGAAAAACTCATAAACTGCCCGCCGAGCTTCTCGAGTTCCTCGCACACCTTGCGCTTGCGGTTCATCTCGCAGAAGAGGAGCAAGTAGCCGCCGGCACCGGCTCCGAGCAACTTGCCGCCAATCGCTCCGCTGCGCCGCGCCGCCTCGTAGAGCGCATCAATTACTTCATTCGTCACCTGCGGGTTCGCGCGCACTTTCTGCCGCCATTCTTCGTTCAGCAGCTCGGCAAAGTCGCAGAGCCGGCCCCGGAGCAACACGTTCTTCATTTCGTAGCAGAGCTCACTGAGCGCCTTGAGGCCGGCGAGCGTCGCGGGCCGTTGCTCGCGATAGAAGTGTTCCTGCTGGTCAATCAACCCGGCGGAGAGGCGCGTCCGGCCGGTGTAGCAGAGCAGCAAGTGACACTCGAGGTCCTTGACCACGCTGGGGTCGAGCCGCAAGGGATGGACGACGACTCCGTCGCGACTGAACTCGATGAAATTGAATCCGCCAAAGGCAATTCCGTACTGGTCCTGCTTGCCGCCTTTCATCTGCAGGTCGATGCGCTCGATGTCGTGCGCCAACTCGGCCAACTCGTAGCGGTCCAGCGTCGTACCGAGCAGACCAGTGAGCGACCCAATCATGGCCAGGGTCAGCGAAGACGAGCCACCCAGGCCGCTGCCCGCCGGCGCATCGCTCTGCACCCACACCTCAAGGCCCCAATGGGCGTCGGGCGGGATCAGTCGCCGAATCGTCGCCTTGGCCAGGTCGAGCACCCCGTCGTACACCGGCTTCTCTTCCAACCGGTACTTCACCAGTAGGTCGAAATCGAGCGAGGACAAACTGACCGAACCGTGGTCCACGCAGGGTCGAACGGAAACGCAGCTGTAGCGGTTGATGGTGCTGGAGAGAACGGCCCCGCCGTGCTCGCCGTAGTAGAAGGGCATGTCGGTGCCGCCGCCGGCAAAACTGATGCGCAACGGCGCCCGCGCCCGTACCAGACCGCGCAGACGGCGACCGTTTACTTCAACTTCTGCCTTCTCTTCAACCAGTTCGTGTGCCATCGCGTTTGGCTGGCGGCCGCGGCTCTGGCACTACACCTCCTCCTCCAGCGGCCTGTGCGTCACCGCATAAGCCAGCCCGAGGACAAGCGAAAACACCAAGGCATTCGCCGGAATCTGCAAATTGAAATCGGTCAGACTGTGCGCGAGCAGAGCCGACAGGCTTCCTGCACACCCCAGCGCCACGGTTCGGTTGAACCGCTCTGTGGCCACGCGCGCGCCGCGCGCGGCCCGTCCCAGCAGATAGAAGAATGACCCGAAGAGCACAATGCCTCCAGGGAACCCCACGTCGGACACGACCTCCAGGTAGTCGTTGTGGGCATTGCGCACCAAGCGATTCACATAGCTGGTCTGCACGCGGGGATAGGCTTCGGCAAACGTGCCCAAGCCCGTGCCGAGCCACGGGTGCCCGCCGATCAGTTGGACCGTGTCCTGCCAGATGGCCCACCGCCCTTCTCCGGTCACGCGGTATTCCTCCGGGAGCGCCTCAAAGCGCGCCCACACGGGCTCCCACGCGCCCAGCCACAGTGCCACCAGGAGTCCGCCACATAAAATCGTGACCAGCAGGAGAGCTTTGGCCCGCCGAGTCTTTCTCCCGCTCGCTACAAGTGTGGCCATGACAACGATTGACACCAGAGCCGAAAGGATTCCCATCCGCGACTGCGTGAGCAGCAATCCCCCGAGCAGCACCACCGTCAGCACAAGCCAAAACACAAGCCTTTCGATCCGGCCCTCCGATCCCTGCCGGAACTCCCAGGCCGGGCGATTCGCCCGCAGGCCGGAAAACAGGCCCAGCTCCCGCAAGGTCAGGGCAACAGCAAAGGGAAGGATCATGGCCAGCAATCCGGCCAGATGATTGGTATTGATATAGGTCGCAACCGGGCTCAATACCTCACCGGTGTAAGTGCGGAGCGGCTGCCATCCGGTCAAGTACTGAACCAGGCGATAGAACGCCTCAAAGGTCCCCAACGCCACCAAGGCCAGCACCAGACGGTTCATCGCGGCACGACGGTGGCAGACCACCAAGGTGAGGTAGAACGCCGCCAGGCAGGTCACGAGGAGCAGGAAGGCGTTGACCGTCAGATGCGGCGCGACGCTCACGGTAGCGGCAGACACGCTGCTCGGCAACGCGCCCCCAGCATGGGCGTGCCCGTGGGACGATCCCGATAGCGGAATCAGTTGCGCTAGCACCAGTGCCACCAGAACCATCGGCACCACCACCGGAACTCCCGTCGTCTCCCAATTCGTGCGGCCAGCGGCCAGCACGACTAGGCCAACGAGGCCGAGGAGCACGACCTGCACGACCGCGAAGCCCAGCGGCTCGGTGCCGCCGAAGGCCAACACGGCTAGCCATACAGCTCCGATAAGAGCGAACTCGGCCATTCGTCTCATTCTATCTACCCTGATGCGGCTCGCACGCAAACCATTACGCTTCTCCCACGATGCTTAGGCTCCGCGGCTGGCTGTTTCTGCGGTGGGGTGGCGGGGGGCGTAGTAGTCGTAGTGGGTGTAGCGGTAGTAGTAGTCGTCATCGGCGCGCACATCCAGGTTGTTGAGTACCACCCCCAGCAGGTTGGCTCCGACATCGCGGGCCGAGGCCTGGGCGCGCTGCACCAGTTCGCGCGGGGTCGAGCCGCCGCGCACCACCAGCAGCACCCCGTCCACCAGTGCCGCCAGGATGCGGGCATCGGCAACGTGGAGCAGGGGGGGCGAATCGAGGGCCACAAAGGGGTAGTCAGCCAGAGCCTCGTCGAGCAGGCTGCGCATGCGCTGGGAGAAGAGCAGTTCAGCGGGGTTCGGCGGGATAGGCCCGCAGACCAGCGCCGCCAGGCCCTCGACTCCGGTGGGCTGCACCAGGGCGGGCCAGTCCTGCTGGCCGGCGAGGTAGCTGGCCAGGCCGCCGGAGTCTGCGAGCGCGAGGGCTTTGTGCAGGCAGGGGCGGCGCATGTCGGCGTCAATCAACAGGACGCGTTGGCCCAGTTGCGCCAGCGAGATGGCCAGGTTGAGGGAGACAGTGGTTTTGCCCTCGGCGGGCTGGGAAGAGGTGATGAGCAGGGAGCGCGGGGGGCGCTCGGCGGTGGAGAGCAGGACGGAGGTGCGCAGGCTGCGGAAGGCTTCGGCGAGCGCCGCCCTCCCCGAAGGTTCCGCGCCGTTGCCGTCAATGCGGTACCAGGCGGGCGCAGGCGGCGCGAGGGCCGGGGTCTCGTCGTCCGCCTCGGTGCGTGCCTCGAGCCAGCGGCGCTTGCCGCGGTCGTAGAGCCCGGAGACGCCGCGGCGCTCTCCGTCGAGCGACTCCACCGCCGGGATGAGGGCCAGGGCCGGCAGGCGCAGGTAGCGCTCCACGTCGTCGGCACTCTTCAAGCTGTTGTCCAGGTACTCTTGCAGGAAGGCCACACCCACCCCCAGCCCCAGGCCCAGCAGCACCGCCAACGCCAGGTTCAGCGCCACCCGTGGCTTCACCGGCTTTTCCGGCGGGGAGGCCGCATCCACGATGCGGATGTTGCTCGCCTTCAAGCCGGCTGACACCCCGGCTTCTTTCAGCCGCTGCAGCAGGCCTTCGTAGAGTTGCTGGTTGGTGTCCACCTCGCGCTTGAGAATGTTGTAGGCCACCGAGCGCTCGGCAATCTGGTTGGCCTGGCGCTGCTGCTCCTCAAAGGCCTGCGCGAGCAGGCGCTCCCGCCGGCGCGCGGCTTCGTACTCCTGGCGCAGGTGCGCCGCCAGCCGCGCCCGCTCCTGGGCGAGGATGGCGTCCAACTCTTCGATCTGGTTCTGCAGCTGTTTGACCCGGGGGTAGTCGGCGGTGAAGGTAGTGGCCAGCTGCGCCCGCTCGCGCTGCAACTCCGCCCGGCGCACGGTCAACTGCTCCAGCAGCGGGTTCTCCGCCACCCCCGGCAGCGCCCCCCACTCCCCCGCCCGATTCGGGCCCGCCTCCACCAACCGCGCCCGCGCCTCCTTCTGGTAGCGGTCAGCCTGGGCTCGGGTCAGCTCTTCCTGCAGCTGCCGCAGCCGCTGGTTGACGATGTTCTCCGCCTGGCCTGCCGCGCTGGCCAGAAACAACAACCCCTCGGCGCGCGCGTAGCCCTGCAACTCCTCCTCCGAACGCTCCAGCCGCGCCTTCATCCCTACCAACTCCCGCGACAACCACTCCGAGGCCTTCTGCGTCGCCTCCCAGCGCGCCTCCAGACTCCGCTCGATGTAGGTCGCCGCCAGGGTGTTGACCACCCGCGCCGCCCGCGCCGGCTCCTGCGACTCGAAGCTCACCGCCACCAGCCGGCTGCGCTTCACCGGCTCGATGTGCAACCGCTCCCCAAACCGTTCCAGCACCTCCTGGCTCAAGGCCGACTCATCCGCCACCCCTGCCCCCGGCACGGCAAACACCTGCGTGGCGGCCGCCTGGTCCTCCTTTGCCTTCGCCTTCCCTACCTCCGGGTTGAACTCTTTGAGCTGCGCCAACCGCAACTGGCTGATCACCCGCCGCGCCAGCGTCTCGCTCCGCAACACCTTGTACTGCGTCTCTAAATACGTGTCCGACACCCCCTCCAGCTCAAACAGCTCCTGCACGCTCAGCAGCTCCGGGTTCTCCTTGGCAATCTCCAGCAAGGCCTGGGCGCGATAGAGCGGGCGCTGCTTGAGCGTGCCGATGAGCACCACGGTGAAGAGCAGGCAGAAAAGGGTCAGAATCGTCCAGCGCCGCTTGCGGAGGATGCGCCAGTAAGTGAGTAGGTCAGGCGCCTCCTCCATCTCCACCGTCTCAAACGGGGCCGGCAGTACCGGTGCCCGCCGCGCCAGCCCCCGCCCCCCGCGGGGCTGGTAGCGCTCGATCGGCTGTTCCTCGTCCACGTCCGCCGACTCCTTCAGCGCCGCCAGATGATCACGCCGCTGACAATCGACAGCGCCGCCTCCGCCCCGCGATAGAGCGCGCTGCGCGCCGCACTGTTGGGAATGAAGACAATGTCTTTGGGCTGGAGGAGCGGATCAGCCGCCCGCCCGGCCAGAATCTGGCCCAGGTCGAGCGCCAGTTCCTGCCGCGCGCCCGTCTGCGGATCGGTGCGGATGATGCGGGCGTGGCTCTTGGCCGCCGTGCGCGTCAGCCCCTCGCCCAGGGCAATCGCCTGCAAGACGGAGA
>JACQTG010000087.1 GCA_016210895.1 Acidobacteriota bacterium | reverse complement strand
GCGGTGGCCGGTCAAGGTGGTCGGGTCGGACCGGGTCTGCTGGAGTGGGCCAGCTACCACAATCCGGTCAGTTGGCTCCAGGCGATGTGGAACCACGCCCCCGCCATGTACGCACTGATGGAGGAGCGGCGTCTGCCGTGGCCAGAATTCCAGGAGAACGATGTTGCCGACCTGGTGGCGTACCTTCGCACTCAGGCCACGAGCCGCCGCCAACATGTCTACCTGCAGCCAGCAGACCCTGCGGTGGGCCGGGCGCTGTTCCGAGAGAAGGGATGCGTTAACTGCCACAGCGTGCGGGGGGCTGCCAGGCGGGCTCCCAGCCTGGGGGCTCGCTCCCTCCCCCGGACGATGGGTCAGCTTGCCGCCTTGATGTGGAACCACAGTCCAGCCATGTGGGAGAGCATGCAGACCCAAGACCTTCTCCGGCCTCACTTCTCCAACAAAGAAATGGCGGACCTGATGGCCTATCTTTTTGCGGAGCGCTATTTCGAAAGCAGCGGGAACCCAGCCGCGGGCGCACGGGTTTTCGAGCTGAAGGGATGCGCCTCCTGCCACAGCGGGCGCCAACCTCTCGCACCGGCACTCTCCTCCTGGCAGGATCGCGTCTCGCCCATTGCCTTGGCCACCGCACTTTGGAGTCATGGCCCAGCCATGCTGGAGCGGATGCAAGAACAGCGGATGCCCTGGCCGCACTTTCGAGCAGATGAGATGGTGGACTTGATGGAATTTCTCGATCAGGGAGCGCGACCCGCACGTTCCTCCGCGAGGCAGCCATGAAGTTGCGAGTCAACCGCCGGGACTTTCTCCGCTTCGCCGGCGGCGGCACACTCGGACTGGCGGCCTCGGGCGTGACGCTTCGCGGCCTGAACACCATCAATGCGGCCCTGGCGGCCGAGGAGATGCAGGTTCCTGGTGGACCTGAAAGGTGGTCGCTGAGCGTGTGCTCAATGTGTCCGGGAGGTTGCGGCCTGCGCGTGCGCACAATCGGAAAGCGGGCGGTCAAGATTGAAGGTAACCCCCTGCATCCCGTGAACCACGGCGGCTTGTGCCCGCGTGGGCTGGCGGGCTTGCAGCTCCTCTACCACCCTGACCGTCTCCGCGGCCCACACAAGAACGTTGGAAGCCGGCAGAAGCCCCAGTGGCAGGAGATTTCCTGGGAGGAAGCAATCAATACGACTGCAAGTTACCTCCGCGAACTGAAGGAGCATCAGCAAGCCCACACAGTCGTGTTTCTGGGCGGGCGCACTGGCTATCTCCAGCACCGGTTATTCCGGCGCTTCCTGCGCGCCTACGGCTCGCCCAACTATCTCCGGGCCGACTCGGGGCTCGACGCGGCGCAGCTGGCTCTCTACCTCCAGCAGGGAGTGGCGGCAGGCTTGGCCTACGATCTCGAAGCAACCCGGTATCTGCTGAGCTTTGGCGTCAACGTGCTGGAAGGTTGGGGCTCACCCGTCAGCGCGATGCGCGCCTTTGGGCGCTGGCGTGATTCGGGAGCCGGACGGCGAACGAAGTTTGTTCAAATTGAGCCTCGTTTTTCAGTGACCGCCGCCCGGGCGGATGAATGGGTGGCCCTTCGCCCGGGGACGGAAGCAGCGCTGGCACTGGGAATCGCCTACGTGCTGATCACTGAAGGTCTCTATGACGCCCGCTTTGTCCGTGAGCGCACGTTCGGGTTCGAGGACTGGCGGGACGCTCGCGGTCGCAGCCACCTGGGTTTTCGCTCGCTCGTACTAAGCGAGTACCGGCTGAATGACGTAGCTGTTCTCACCCAAGTCCCGGTGGAAACCATCTTGCGTCTCGCGCGGGAGTTCGGGCGCAACCGCCCGGCGCTAGCCATCGGAGGGTCTCCGAACAGTTACCTCCCGGGTGATCCCTATGCCGCCATGGCCGTTCACAGCCTGAATGCGCTAGTGGGGAGCCTCGAAGTCCCAGGCGGAGCTTTGGTGCGACCCGACCTGCCCGGCGAGGTGGAGCCGGAGTTACAGGCGCGGAACCCGGGGCCGGCCAGAGTAGTAAAGGGCGAGGAGAATCTTCTGCCTTGGGCCGATCTGACACACTTGCCAGAAGCCATCCAGTCCGAAAAGCCCTACCCGATCAAGGCAGTCCTGGTGCATGGAACAGACCCTGCCTTTTCTTTGCCGAACGCAGAACAATACGTCGAAGCATTGGAACGCGTGCCCCTTGTGATTTCTTTTTCATCTTTCCTGGATGAGGCGGCTGCCTGTTCGGACCTGATTCTGCCCGACCACACGGACTTGGAGAAGTGGCAGGAGGTGGGCTCCCCACCTACCTTTCCGCTTCCGCTCGCGGCCATCTCACCGCCCGTGGTTGAGCCGGTTCACGACACGCGGGCGACAACCGATGTAGTGCTGGCGATTGCGCGGGCCCTGGGCGGCGAGGTTGCCGCCGCACTCCCGCACGCTACTTTTGAGGAATTCCTGCGCGAGCAAGTGGAGACGATTTTTGCTGCCCGGCACGGCTACATCTTCACTACCAGCCTGGAAGATGCCTGGAACCGATTGTTGGAACGCTCTGGTTGGTGGGCCCCCACCTACTCGACGAAGGAAGAGCTGTGGCAACAAATCAAGGAGAAAGGTGGTTGGTGGGAACCCACTTACTATTATGGCGAATGGCACCGCGTCCTGCGTACTCCTTCCAGCCGATTCGAGTTCTACTCGCAACGCCTGGCGCGCTGGCTGGCGGCGCACCCGGAACTGTCTGCCTCGGCTGGCTTCACACCCGGCGATGACCACAGTTGCCTGCCGCACCAACCTCGCTTGCGGGAGCCTTCGCCCGAATTTCCACTCCTGCTGATCCCGGTTGAAGTCCTCCCCTTAGCCGGGGGCGACGGCGGTCACCTTCCCTACCTGCAGCAGATTGCGGGACAACACGTGTTCGAGCACTGGCAGAGCTGGTTGGAAATGAACCCGTCCACGGCCGAGGAATTGGGCCTCGCCGATGGTGCTTGGGTCTGGGTGGAATCGCCGCAGGCACGTGCCCGCGTGCGCGTCCGGCTCTATGCAGGCGTGCGGCCGGGAGTCGTGCACTTGCCCCTGGGATATGGCCGGACTCAGGGCAGTGCTTGGGGTCGCGGAGGAGCCAATCCGCTGACGCTGATGGCGTACGAACGGGAGCCACTGACTCGGTTGCTGCAGGCTGCACACACCTATGTGCGAGTCTACCCGGGTTGAGGGATGTGACGATGCCGCGCTGGGGCATGGTGATTGATCTGGCCAAATGCACCGCCTGCCAGGCCTGCGTGGTGGCCTGCCAGACGGAGAACAATGTTCCTTGCGTCGAGCCGGAGGAAGCGGCTCGGGGGCGTATCATTTCCTGGCTGACGGTGCTGCCGGAAGTCAAAGGAGAGTATCCGCGACTCTCTATGCGGCTGCTGCCACTGCCCTGCCTGCATTGCGACAGTCCACCCTGCATCCGCGTCTGTCCCGTGGGAGCAACGGGGATTACACCGGAAGGAGTAGTGCGGCAGACTTTTGCGCGTTGTATCGGTTGCCGGTACTGCACCAATGCCTGTCCCTACACCCGGCGGATGTTCAACTGGTATCGGCCAGAGTTCCCCGGGGAACTTCCGCAGGCATTGAATCCGGATGTTTCAGTCCGGCCGAAGGGGGTGGTGGAGAAATGCACGCTGTGTCATCACCGCCTGATCCGCGCGCGGGAACAGGCGCAGGCTGAAGGTCGCGCCTTGGCGGAGGGCAACTATGTACCTGCCTGCGTCCAAATCTGCCCGGCAACTGCCATGTACTTTGGGGATCTGGACGATCCTAGTAGCAAAGTGGCCGAACTGGCTCGGAGTCCGCGAGCCTTCCGCTATCTGGAGGAGCTGGGCACGGAACCCAAAGTGATCTATTTGGCCGAAGGAGAATGGTCGGGTGGTGGAGAAGAGCAACCATAGCGCGGCAGACTTGGGACCGGATGAGGTCCTGCTGCAGCCCATCGTGGCCACGCGCAGTTCCTTCTACTATTTGGCGCTAGCGCTCCTGGGATTCGCCACCTTTGGCTTCTTCGCCTGGATCTATCAGCTGCGTTGGGGCCTGGGTACGACGGGACTCAACGTCCCCGTCTACTGGGGCTTCTACATTACGAATTTTGTCTTCTTCGTCGGCATCAGTCACGCCGGCACGCTCATCTCGGCCATCTTGCGTCTCTGCCATGCCGAGTGGCGGCGCTCCATCACGCGGGCCGCGGAAGTGATCACCGTCCTTGTCCTGTTCTTTGGAATCGGCAGCATCATCGTGGACCTCGGGCGGCCAGACCGTATCCTTAACGTACTGCGACACCCGAATTTCCGCTCACCACTGCTATGGGATGTTTGCAGCATCGGAATCTATCTCACCGCCAGCAGCATCTATCTCTACCTCCCGCTCATTCCGGATATCGCCATCCTGCGGGATTATGGGAGGAAGTACACCTGGTTCTACCGAATCCTTGCCCTGGGCTGGCAGGGCACGCCCCGACAGCACCGCTTGCTGGACCGGGGCATTGCCGTGATGGCTGTGCTAGTCATTCCCATTGCGATCTCCGTCCACACGGTGGTCTCCTGGGTTTTCGGGATGACCGTGCAGCCGATGTGGCACTCCACCATTTTTGGCCCCTACTTCGTGGTGGGGGCCATCTTTTCCGGCATCGCTTCCATTATCATTGCCATGGCCCTCATCCGCCGCATCTACTATCTACAGGACTACATCAAGCCAATTCACTTCAACCACCTGGGAACACTGTTGCTGGTGTTCGCCTTCCTCTGGTTCTATTTCACCTTTGCCGAGCACCTGACCACCTACTACGGACACGACCCCGCCCATTTGCGAATCTTCTACGCGAAGCTGACCGGGCGCTACGCTCCACTGTTCTGGACCATGGTCGTAACCTGTTTCCTGATCCCGGTGGCGATTCTCTCCCGGCGCCAGACCCGCACCGTTGTCGGCACGGTTGTCGCTTCCCTCTCGGTGCTTGCCGGGATGTGGTTGGAGCGTTTCGCCATCGTTGTGCCGACTCTTTCCCATCCCCGAGTTTCTTGGGACAAAGTGCTCTACTCACCTACTTGGGTGGAAATAGGCATCACGCTGGGTTTCTGCACCGGTTTCGTCTTTCTCTACATGCTGTTTACCAAGTTCTTTCCCATCGTTTCTATCTGGGAGATTCGGGAAGGTCGCGAGCGGGCTCTCGTGCAGGTCGCCGAGCGCATCAAGACCTACCTGCCAGGGCCGTAAACCGATGCCAGGGTGCTAATTAGTCTCCTGCTTCAGGTACAGCGGTGGCAAATTTTTCAACTTGCGGCTAATTGGCACTTGTATTCGAATATTTTGTTGGGTTGGTCTCCCGCTTGGGACTCTCTATCGTTCTGTCAGTCGTTTCTCGTGCTTTTGACACGGCTGTGGCACAAAATTGGGCACAGTTCTTACCTTTCACAAACAGCAGAGAAGGCTAATGAGTGGAAAAAAGTGGTGAGCCGCCCAGGACTCGAACCTGGAACCCGCTGCTGAGATCGAGAACGCTATCTTGTTGGCTCGTCTAGCTTTTTCCTGCGTCCCAGAGGCCGATTTTACCCCGTTTTTGGGGGTTTTGTTCCCAAATGTGTTCCCAACTTTTGAACCTTAATCCTCAGGTCGTTTTGTTTGCCACTTTTCAGACCCCCTTTTCGGGGTCATTGTTCCCACTTCTGTTCCCAACTCTGAGCCTTGATCCAAAAATAATCCGGGAGACGGTTCATCTACCGTTTTTCACATTCCCTTTGCCATATGCGGCTTGAACCGTAATCCAAGCTTAATCTGAACTTACCTTTGTTCCCAGATCGTTCCTGCATTTGCTCCCTCATCAGAGCAAGCAAGGAATGCGGTATAGCTCGTCTAGCGTTTTCCTGCGCCTAGCAACAATGCCGATATCTCCCAAATTGTGATTTCGCTGCGATCGCTACTCGCGGCGAGCCAACGCCCGTCGGGACTGAACCTCACAG
>JACQTG010000086.1 GCA_016210895.1 Acidobacteriota bacterium | reverse complement strand
CCGCCGATTCCATTCTAGACCGGCGCGGAGAACGAGCCAGGTCTAGTTTTCGGAGGGCAGCCCCGGTTGGGACCGGGAACTAGGCCATGATCGGAACGTACGATTACGTCATTGCCGCGCTGAGCGTGCTGCTATCGCTCGGCACGGCGTTAGTGTGCTTAAGGCAGCAGTTGTTCTATCGCTACTTTCTTCTGAATCTCTATCTCATAGTCAGCACGATCTTTACTTTGGCCACGCAGTATTTGATTCATACAGCTGGGTATACTTCGATTGAGTACTTCTACTTCTATTACACCGGAGATGCCATCGGTACAATTGTTGGCTATTTGGCTATCGCCAGCTTGTTCGACCAGATGCTTCGCCACTCCATCCTGTCGCGCTACGTGCGCCCCACTCTGGGGATCTTCTTCCTGCTCGTCGTCGTCATCTCGGGCGTCTTCATTTCCCGCAGTGTCGACCACCTCTATTCGCGGTTTGTGATCGAGTTTCAACAAAACATGTATTTCGTGGGCGTCCTCTTGACGTTCCTCCTCTGGCTCTCCATGAGCTATCTGGGAGCGGAAACGCGTCGCTTTGCCCTGCTCGTGTCCGGCCTCGGTATCTACTTCGCCGCCCACGCCTGCAATTATGCGGCGCGGTTCCTGTTCCCGGGGATGGCTGACCTCGCTACTCGTATCCCGCCTTTGGCCTACAATCTCATGATCCTGGTCTGGTTCTACACCTTCTTGAGGATTCCGGAGGGCGAACCGGCGGCTGTGCCCGCAAGGCGACAGCGCTGGGCCGCCTTGCACGCGTATGTAGACGACAGACGCATTGAGTGAGGTACGATGTCGCCACAGCTAATCAGTATTTTTGTGTTGGCTGTCTCGGTCCTGTTGCTGGTGTTCTGGCTGCGGGCTGCCTGCCGCTCCATCTTGCGGGCGGGCGCGTTCGAGCGCGAGTACTTCACCGAGGTGGCCGCCGACAATCAGCTCGAATTCCTCGCCATCCGCCAGGCGCTCGCCGACTACCCCGAGGAGATTGCTGACTACCAGGGCGTACTGGCCACCTTGCAGCGCGACTACGAAGCCTTGACCTACCTGCTCCGCAACGCCGCCACGGTCCACGTTGGCCGCTACTCCCGCAATGAACGCTTCCTCATCCTCGACTTCCACCTCCTCCGCCTGTGGATTCGCCTCAAGCGCCGGCTGGGCTGGAAGGGTTGGCGGGACGACCTGCTGGAGATGACCGAGATTCTCCAGTACTTCGCTAACGTGATGGGGCAGCGGATGGTGACGTTCCCGGCCACGGTGCCCCGCTCCTAGCGGGGCGCAGCCGTCTTATTCTTCCACGCACCGCAAAAGGTAAAGCGTCTGCCCGTTCGGGCGGCTGATCTGTCCCTCAATCAGCCAGCTCACGCCGTCAATCCGATAGAGCTTGGAGTAGGAATCGTAGGCCGCCGTGCCCTGTAGCCGGTGCAGCTCGCGCGCCGGCACTTCGCGGGAGTCTCCCGGCTTCCAGTTGCGGACGACGTGCAAGGGGCCAAACGGATTGTCCACAGTCGGTTGCCTCGTCAAGCGCGCCCGGCAGTGGCCTTCGCCAGGAGCTGCCGCAGCACGGTGTGCAGAATGCCGCCGTTGCGGTAGTAGTCCACGTCAATCGCCGAATCGAGCCGGGCCACGGCGGTGAAACTCTTCCGCTTCCCGTCAGGGCCGGTGGCAGTGACCTTGACTTCCTGCCGCGGCCGGAGCTCCTGACTGATGCCCGTGACGTCAAACACTTCATTCCCGGCCAGGCCCAGCGAGGCTGCGCTCTCGCCCTCCCGGAACTGCAGCGGCAGCACGCCCATCCCCACCAGGTTGCTGCGGTGGATGCGCTCGTAGCTCTCGGCCAGAACTGCGCGCACGCCCAAGAGAAGCGTGCCTTTCGCAGCCCAGTCGCGCGAAGAGCCGGCCCCATACTCCTTGCCCGCCAGCACGAGCAATGGCACCCGCTCAGACTGGTAGCGCATGGCGGCGTCGTAGATACTCATGCATTCTCCCGAAGGGAAATGCACCGTGACGCCGCCCTCGGTGCCGGGCACAAGCAGGTTCTTGAGCCGGATGTTGCCGAACGTGCCCCGCACCATCACCCGGTCATTGCCTCGGCGCGAGCCGAAGGAGTTGAACTCCTTCTTCTCCACCCCGCGCTCGATCAAGTAGCGCCCGGCCGGACTCTCGGCGGGGATGTCGCCGGCGGGCGAGATGTGGTCGGTGGTGACGGAATCGCCCAGCAGGGCCAGCGCCCGCGCCCCGCGAATGTCGCCGATGGGCGACGGCGTGAGGTCGAAGCCGGCAAAGTAGGGAGGCTCCTGGATGTAGGTAGAGTCCGAGCGCCACTCATAGAGGCGCCCGCCGGTCACCGGGATGGCGTTCCAGGTGGGATTGCCGTCCCAGACGTTGGCGTAGGTTTTCTCAAACATCTCCGGGCGGACGGCGCGGCTGACGGCGTCGAGGATTTCGCGGTGCGAAGGCCAGAGGTCGCGCAGGTAGACGGGCTCCCCTTTCGGGTCCTGGCCCAGCGGCTCTTGTTGCAGGTCAATGTCCACCGTGCCGGCCAGGGCGTAGGCCACCACCAGGGGCGGCGAGGCCAAGTAGTTGGCCTTGACCAGCGGATGGATGCGCCCTTCGAAGTTGCGGTTCCCGGAAAGCACGGCGGCGGCCACGAGCTGATTCTCCGTCACCGCCTTGGCCACCGCTTCGGGCAGCGGGCCGCTGTTACCGATGCAGGTGGTGCAGCCGTAGCCGACGAGATGAAATCCCAGCCGGCCCAGCTGCGCCAGCAGCCCCGACTCCAGTAGATATTCCGTCACCACCTTCGAGCCCGGCGCCAGGCTGGTCTTCACGTGCGGCTGGACCTTGAGCCCGCGCTCGTTCGCCTTCTGCGCCAGCAGGCCCGCGCCCAGCATTACCGACGGGTTCGAGGTATTGGTGCAAGAGGTGATGGCCGCAATCACCACCGCACCGTGCTTCAGCTGCGCCCGGGTGCCGTTGAAGCTCACCACCGCCGTCCGCGCCAACTCCTCGCTCGCGAGCCCGTAGCCGCGCTCCTTCACCGGCGCGGTGAGCGTCTTGCGGAAAGACTCCTTCATCGCCGACAGCGGCACGCGGTCTTGCGGCCGCTTGGGCCCGGCCAGGCTCGGCTCGACCTTAGCCAGGTCCAATTCCAGTGTGTCGGAGAATTCCGGGTCGGGCGTCTGGTCGGTGCGGAAGAGGCCTTGCTCTTTGCCGTAGCGCTCGACCCGGTCGACTTCTTCCTCGGTGCGGCCGGTCATGCGCAGGTAGCGCAGCGTCTCCGCGTCCACGGGGAAGAAGCCCATCGTCGCGCCGTACTCGGGGGCCAT
>JACQTG010000085.1 GCA_016210895.1 Acidobacteriota bacterium | reverse complement strand
GATCTTCCTCGACTACCTGAACTACCTCGTCGAACAGAACAAGATGGAGGCTGCCCTCGGGGCTTGGTCGCGGCTGTTGGAGTTGGGGCTCGCGTTTGAGCCTGCGCGGGCGTTTGCTTATCTCGACGGGTTGATTCGCCATCGGCGGGTCGAGGAGTTGGTCGCGGCTTGGCAGGCGCTGGTCGAGCGCCACCCGGTTGTGTTCCGCCGACCTCGCTATGACTCGAACCTGCTCCTGAACGGCGACTTTGAAAGCGAGATTCTGAACGGCGGCCTCGACTGGCGCGTCACCCCGGTCGAGGGCGTGGTGGTGCGGGTGGACAGCCTGACTTTCTTCGATGGGACGCGCTCGCTCGAGATTCGCTTTGACGGCAGCCGCAACACCGTCTACCACCACGTGCTGCAGTACGTGCCCGTGCGGCCGCGCACTCTCTACCGGTTTATGGGCTACGTGCGGGCCGAGGGCATCACCACTGACAGCGGTCCGCGCTTCCAGCTCTACGATGTCTATCAACCCGACCGGTTTTTCCTCTCCACCGAAAACGTCCGCGGCACGATGAGCTGGACGCTCGAGCAACTGGAATTCACCACCGGGCCGGAAACCCGCCTCCTCGCCCTGCGCCTGGCCCGGCCTCCGAGCCCGAAGCTCGACAATCAGATTGCCGGCACGGCCTGGATCGACCGCCTCAGCCTGACCCCTGTTGAGTAGTCCGCGCCTCCGTCACTCCATTCGCCGACTTGGACGGGAGTCCTTCGCGTTTCCGCGGAAATTACCGGCGGATATCTTGGATGAATTCCTGGATGGCCTGTCGGTCTTTTTCCTCGAGCTGTGAGAATCGGATTCCCATATGGACGCCCGGGCGGGCATACACGACCACCCCTTGCGCTTCGATGCGATGCCCGAAGGGAAGATTGAAGCGCACCCTGACTTCCGTTCCCGGCTCGAAGGTGTCCCGGGAGCAGACCAACAAGCCGCCGGCACTAATGTTCCGCGTACGGCCAAGGCTGATCTTCTTGTTGCTTCGGCTCTCCACCCGCGTGGTGAGTCGAACCCGGGGTGCGCGGTGAGTCTTTGGAGGCTGGGGTTGGAGGGCAGGTCCGCTGTCCACTGGTCTTATGTTTCCCCGACAGTTTGCATTCTAGCATGAAGTCCCCTCCGCGTGGTGCGGCTGCGCCCGTCGGCCAGAATTCACTTCTCTTATAGTGCCCGACCCGAGCAGCCAAGAGTTAACATGTGCGTAAAACCGCAGCTCGGAGCGTGGACATGAAGGTCAAGACAATCGCCGCACTTACACTGGCCGCGGGCTTTCTCGTGATCGTTTTCCAGAATACGGAAGTCACCACCTTGCGGTTCTTTTTCTGGAAGGCGAGCATGTCCCAGATCGTCCTCTTTCCGTTGACCGCGGCTATTGGCTTCATTCTTGGATTCCTTGTCGCCAAATTGAAGCGGTAGTGCTCCACCGGATTCAGCCTGACTCCTGTCGAGGAGTCGCGCTGTTAGTTCCTTTTATCCCGCCGCAGGGACTTGATTACCCCAAGAAGCCGTGTGGGAATCTCGCGCTTTTCCAGAAAGGCCGCGCATCCCACCATATCCGGGGTTTCGCGGGCCAGTTGCTTGAGGTCTTCAAAGGCATAGCTGGTCAAGATAATCACGTCTGCCGTGGGGCAGGCCTTCTTGACCAGGAGCGTTGCTTTGCGTCCGCTCATTCCGGGCAGAAGCAGGTCCATCAGCACAATGTCGGGACGCAGCTGCCGGGCGAGAGTAACGGCCTCGGCTCCATCGGAAGTCTCCGCCACGACCTCCAGCTGGGAGTCGCGCGCGAGATACTCGCGGATCAGTTCACGCGTGGGCTCATGGTCTTCCACCACCAGGATTCGAATCGGCATGACCGCTCCTCGGCTAGAAGCGCAGGAAAAAAGCCAGGGCAGCCTGCTGCTCGCTGCGGCCCTCGGTGCGGTTCTGAAAGAAGTATCCCACGCGGAATCCCTGCCGCGGCCGCACGTGGACCGTTAATCCGCCTCCGTAGGTTTGTGCGGCAAAGCGTCCGAGTTGTTCGGCGGATAATCCGGAAAAATTTTCTGAGCCTACGCCAAAGCTTATGTAAGGGCTCCAGGTTCGATTGATGTCCCAGGCGAGGCGTGCCCACCCGGAATGGTTCCACACCTTTTGCGTCGGAAAGTCGAAATGAGTGCGGGCGGGGACATAGCGAACGGCCAGATGTAGATTCGGCCGAACGTCCCAGTTCATCAGCGAGGTCACCACGTGGACATTGGCAGCGCGAAAGTTGAGGAATCGGTAGCCCACGCCGAGCGCGAACGCAGGATGCAGACTTTGGGTCAGCTCGACTTCGTAGTCCTGGTTGGCCAGCACTTGGCCGCGGGGAGCGAAGCCCACCTCTCCCCGCACATAGGTGCGCTCGCGCAAGCGGCGCGTCAGGCCCAGGCTGAAGTGTCCATTGTTCTCGTCGAACTTGTGCTGAAACCCGAATCGGCCCAGCAAGCTGGTGCGCGAATAGCCGGTGTAGAGAAGCTCCACAGATTGACCGTGTGTCTCCGAGGCGAAGTCAAACTCCTCGAAAAAATACCCGGCTTCCAAGCGGTAAAAAGTTTCTTCCGTCAGCACCTGGATAGCTTCCTGTGCCTCGCCGTTGTTC
>JACQTG010000081.1 GCA_016210895.1 Acidobacteriota bacterium | reverse complement strand
TTTGACTTCAGGGTAATGCCGCACTCGGTATAGGTGCCCGCCGGGATGAGCACGGTGCCGCCCGTGGAAGGGATTTTGTCAATGGCGGCCTGGATAGTGCTGAAGACAGTCACGATCGCGCCGACCTGGCAGCGGAGCTGGTCGAGGTCGGAGCGGTAAAAGCAGGACCCGCTGGCCAGGTTCGAGGGGTCGGCGATGAGCGATTGGAAGCTCAGGTGGGCCACATTTTCGGCGGGGACGGCCTGGGGGATAGCCGGGCCCGGCCAGAGGGCGAGAGCCAGAAGCAACAAAAGCAGGGCCTTGCGGCGATGGACAGACAAGAGTGTCTGCCCCACCTGATTCAGGGCGGCGGCGAGCGCGGCCGCTGGGCAGCCAAGCCGCGCTGCCACCGCCTTCGCGGCAGACAAGAGTGTCTGCCCTACCAGCCGGAAGATCCTGAACATTTCAGCCTCTTTTCTCTGCCCAGCATTCGTTCGTATCATCCTGGCGCCAAAAACGTATGGTTTGAGATCCTTCGCTTCGCTCAGGATGACAACGTAAAAATGTCAAAACATTACAAAGCTTGTACCCCTCCGGTAGTGCGCTCGGTGGTGCCCAGGCCGCCGGCGGCTTCCCCGGCCCCGCCCGTGTCGGAGCTTGAGGCGGTGTCTTTGACGAAGACGCCGTCAATGTCGTAGAGGCCGGGGCCGGCCTGCCAGGTGACCGAATAGCTCACCGCCTGGGTGTCGAAGTGCACCCAGAGACGGCCGCCAACCAGCGTGACCCAATCAATTTCGAGGTCGTGGTTCGACTTCGCCGCCCCGGTAGCCTCCGACCAGACGAAGACATTGAGCGTATTGGGGACGGCTTGATCAGTCCGCAGCTCGAAGGTGTGGTGGAAGACCTCGAAGCTATTGCCGATGGTGTCGGCCGGGATGGTGAACTGGTATTTGGCGCCGTCCGGGTCGGTGTAGGTTTCGGCATCGTTATCGAGCTTGACCTTGACGTCCTTGTTGTAGAGGTCGGACGCGCCGGCGTGGCGCAGGGCCACCGCGACCGTGATGGGCTGCCCGGGCTTGAACATTAGGCCCAAATTGTTCCAGAGCGAACGAATGCCGATCTTGTCGACCGATGATGTCGAGGTCTTGAGGATGTAGACATCCCGGTCGGCTTTCCACTCGATGTCGGTTGGGGAGGCGGGCGCGCCGCCGGCATTCGAGTACAGCTTGAAAAACTTGGCGTTCGAGGTGCCTTCCTGGCCGGCAACGCCCTGCTTGAAGAAGCTCGAGTTCTTGAGCGTATTCGCCACCTGGACCGCGTTATCGGCGAAGGCCTCGGAGACATCAGGCGGGTCGGGCGGCTGCGGGGCGGGCGCGGCGGCGTCGACAAAAACTGAGGCGACATACTCGAGAGCTTCCACGGCGCGGGAGCCATCGGGATTGTCGGTGATCCGCTCGATCTCGTAGTCCCGGGCGGTGAGGAATTCGACATCGGCCGGGGCGGTGATCACGTCGCCAGGTAAGAGGTTGAGGGAGCCGGGGAGCCCCGAGAGGATCGTGAAGCTCGCTCGCCGCGTCCGTTCCACAATCGACCGGCGAAGGTATTCGGCCAGGCGCTCGGCGCGCTCGGCGCTCTGGTTGCCGAGGTCGGCCTCGAAAGGCTGGATGCGGCCGACGGCGTCCTGGTGGTCTTCGTCGGCCACTTCGCGGATGCGCTCCTCGAAGTCGCGGGCGGGATTAGCGTAGAGCGTCCCGGCGGCCTGGTTCACGGAGAAGGCGCTGGCGATGATCAAGGAGGTGTCCGAGGTGATGGATTTGACCCGGCGGACTTCACCCTTCTGCAACCCGGAACGCAAATCAATGGCGCCGTCTTTCTCGAAAAAGGTCAGGAAGTTCGTATCCACGCCAGTGACGGTGGTGCCGGAGGAGCTGATGGAGCCGAGGCCGCGGCCGGAATCGAGGTCGCGCCAGGTGAAGCGGAAGAGGTTTGGGGTGTCGCGCAGAGGCCGGCGGGCAAGCAGGAGCGAGTCGGGGAGAATGTCGTCGGCGTCGATCACGGTGATGGAGCTGCGGGTTTTGTCGGCGAAGGGGGCGAGCTTGCCATTGCGCTCGAGGAGATAGGCGCGGCCGGAGAGGAGAATCGCATCAAGGGCCCGCAACAGGTCCACCTCATCGGTGAAGGCCAGATGGGTTTCCCAGCGGGTGGCGGTTTCGCCGTTGATGGTCAGGGTTTCATCGCAGAAGTCGGCCCAATCTTTGAAGGCCTGGAAATCGACGCGGGCTTTCTCGGCGGCGGTCAGGGCTTCGTTCACGAGGCCATGGGGCTTGAGGACGCGGCTAATGATGAGGTCGAGGGCGCACCAAGCCGGGTTGGTCGAGTAGGCGTAGCCGGTCTGGTTGCCAGCGTTGTCGAAGAGGCGCACCCGGCGAGTCTTGTAGACCCCGAAGAGCTCAAATTCGCGGGTGCGCTTGGGGCGGTTGGAGTTGCGCCGGATAGTGAGGGCCGCGTAGGCGGTGCGGCTGAAAGTCAGCTGCGGGCGGAAAGAGTTCGGCCAGAAGGAGCAGATGTTTTGGTTGCGGATGGCGGGGTCAGCCTCGACGCCAGCGGCGCCATCAAGCCCCGGATGGAAGTGGTACTTGGCGGTGTTGGTAGTCGAGAATTTCTGGTCGTTCAGCCAGGCGACCTCGGGGCCATCCCATTCGCCCTCGCCCAGGGCAACCATGAGGACCACGTCTTTCGATACCGGCGTCTTGTGTTGGAAGATTACGTTGCCGCCGACAATGTGGCGGCCATAGGCGATGGAAACGGGCGCGTGCAGGCCCGCACTCAGAAGCTCGATGGTTTTCGTGCCTCGACCTCCGGGGAAAAAGCGCTCTGCGCCCCCGCTGCCTCCCAGGTCGAGGCCATTGCCATCCCGCGAGCGAGGGTTGGGCGGAAGCCGGGGAGGAAAATCTTCTCTCTCTGGTATCGGAGGCATGACTCCTTCAGGAGTCACCCTGAGCAAACCCCGCCATTTCTTGCACAAATGGCGGGGGCAGTCGAAGGGTCTCAATCGCGGCGAATGTCTCAGACTGAGATTCTTCGCCCTGCGGGCTCAGAATGACAAAAACTTGATTCAAGCTCATAGCAGCTCCCGACCACCGCCGGGTCCGCCAGAGGGCCCGCCTCCGGGACGTCCGCCTCCGTCTCCGCCCAGGCCGCCCCCTCCCGGGCCCGGAGTTGGCTCGCCAAATGGGAAGAAGGCGCGGGCCAGCTCGCGCTGGAGCGTCGGGAAGGCGTTGAAAGCGAAGCTGCGGGCGCGGTCTTCGCAGGCAGGCGAATAATCTTTCGGGCAGCTGCCATAGAAGACGGCGTGAAGGCTGGTGGCATCCGGAACAGGCGAAAAGTCGGCCTCGCTCGCATCCAGCGTGATAGTGGTGTCGCTGTTCGATCCGATCTTGCGGACTTGGCCAGAGCCGGTCCCGGCAGTGATCCTGACGTAATCGCCCTTGTGCTCGTCCACCGTGTGGATGAGCGTCGTGTGGCCGATGGTGCGGGCGCTGAAAATGTCGGGGGCAGCTTCAAGCCCTCCGCCGGTTGTGGAGAAGATGATCTTTTGGGCACCGGCGCTGAAGGTGTAGACCGCAAACTTGCTGGTGCTCGTGGGCTTGGTGGCCCAGCGCCCGCGCAGGGTGAGCGTCGTGGCGGTGTTCGATTGGATGACGCGCTTCTGGCTCTTGCCGGCGCCGTCGAGGATGACGACGATGCGGTCCTTGTGCTCGTCCACGGTCATGGCCAGGGTGGAATCGCCGATGGTGGTGAGCGAGAAGATGTTGGCGGTGCGGGTGGCCAAATAGTTCGTGAAGGTTGAAGTAGCCCGGTCGTAGCCGCAGGGCGGTTTGCCGAACCGCCAGGTACAGACTGGCTCGTAATGCCGGGCGAGGGCGGAACGTGAACCTGGATCGAGGTCTGAGACCAGGCGGAAGCGCACGGCATCTTCCATCTCTTCCTGCTCATGGAGCCGCCCGCGCAGGACTTCGATGGCCTCGTCCACCCCGACCAGGAGTTGGGAGAGGACGCATTCGGCGCCCTCAAAGGCGTTGGACTTCAAGAGGTCGCTGACCGCCAGGTCGGCATTCAGGAACTCGATGGTGGCGGCGTCCACGACAAGGGAGCGGCTGAAGCTCACGGCCGAAGCCAGCCGCAGATTGGGCTTATAGGCGCTGGCCAGGAAGGTGAAGGAATCCTCGGAAAAGTAATGCACCGCGCCGCTGGCGAGAGTCACCTTCACGCTCCAGTAGATGGGCCCTTCATAGTCCTGCGCCGTCGCTGATATGTTCCGGGGCATCTAGGGCATCACTTCAATGGCGTCGGCGACGATGGTGTTGGCGCTCGAAGCCGCGTTCTTGGTGTTCGTCGCCAGGATCTTGACCCGATGAATTCCGAGCGGGACGTCGAGCTTAGTCAACAAGGCAGATGCCGCCTGGGACGCGGCGGCGTAAAGGTCCACGTTCCCGAGGCTCACCTCATCGAGCAACACCTGGAGGATCCCCAGATTCGACGCCTTGCGGGCCCAGAAGCGAAAGCCGTAGCCAGCGTAGAGAAACTGGAAGGCATCGGTGGTGTTCGTATTCGGGTTGGTGCGCTCCTGGCCGCCGCTAGCGTTGGCTTCAGAGACCAGTGTCCAGGTGCCCACCAACGCCTTGGAATCGACGTTATCTTCTTCAACCTTGAAGCTGGGATGGCCGGCGACCGGATCTGGGTAGTTGGCCGTGGGCAGCTTTCGGCCCACGGCTTCGAGCAACGCGACCTGGATGCTCCAGGCCTCATTGGTGGCCAGCTCGAACTCCGGCTCGCTGGCGAAGATGACCGGGAAGTGCCGCGCCAGATATACCCCGGCGTTGTTGATGTAGACCTTATGGTTGAAGCGGAAGAAATCCCGCTGAAAGCGCGCGTACCAGTCGCGGACCTGCTCCGCCTCGTCCGTAGGCCGCCCGAGAAACGACAGATCGAACCGCCGCTGGGGGGGCTTAACAAAGCGTTGCAAATCCCGCCCGCTGGCAGCCAGCTGGCGCAGCACTCCGGGGTCGATCACCTCGACCACTGTGTAGTCCGGGTCGAGCGGGAACAGGTCATTCTCAGGCACGACCCCTCCGGGTCGCCCCGAGCGAAGGCCAGAGGCCGGAGTCGAAGGGTCTAAAGCCCAGCCAGCCTTTCAGGTTGAGATCCTTCGCTTCGCTCAGGATGACAAAATTCATCGCATTCATACTGGTCGGGGCAGGCCTTGGTCGCGGGCCCGGCGGCGAATCTCACGGATCACAGCATTGGCGGTGGCTTGGGGATCCTGCGCCCCGTTAATGAAAATATTAATTACCGGCGGGCCAGACATTCGTGTCTGGCCGACCCCGCTGGGTCCTACTAACCCTCCGCCTTGAAATGAGGGGCGCCCACCGCTGAATTCCGGCCGGCCTGTTCCGCCGCCGGCGCGGTTGAAGGCGGTGATGCGGGCCGGACCCAGCAGGCGCACGGCGCCGGGACTGAGGACGGCCTCGCCGGGGTGGAGGAGGGCAAGAACCTCGCCGCGGGCGGAGTGGATGGCGCGGAGCTGGCGGAGAGCGTCGTCTACGAGGCCGCCGCCGGCAAACCCGGGGAATGTTGGCGGGGTGCCGCCCAGGCTGAGGCTGAAGTTGAGCCCGCCGCCGGCGCCGCGCATGCGGCGAAGGCCGGTGAGCCAGGCGGCGACCATGCGGGCGACGACGCGAATAAAGAAGTCGAGCAGGTCGAGCAGGAGGCGCTTGAAGGCGTCGCGGAAGTTGCGGGTTCCGGCGAGCAGGCGCTGGAAGAAGCCGGTGATGATGGGCTCCAGCGAAGTGACCACCTGGCGGGACTGTTGGAGGTGAGTGAGGAAGCTCGAAAGCGAAGCGTCGAGCGGGGCGAAGGCGGTGGTGCCGGCACTGCGCAAGGCGTCGAGTTCGCGACGCAGGGCGGTGAGCTGCTCGGCGCCTTGGGTTTCGATTTCGATCGAGAGCTGGACGCGACCGTCGGGCATGGGGTCACTTGGTACTCAGTACACGGTACTCAGAGCTCCTGGTGGCAGCGGCGGCAGCGCTGGGTGAAGCGCGGGTTCGGGGCGCCGCAAGCGGGGCAAAGCTCGTAAGCACGGAGGAAGCGGGCCCGGGCGCGGGCCAGGGCTTGGAGGCCGGCCAGCTCGGCGGCGGTGAGGTCGGCGGGCCGGCAGTCGAGCGTGTGCAGGACGTCTTCGAGCCAGAGCAGGTGGCCGAGCCAGAGGCGATAGGGAAGCGGAATCGGGGGCGGGGCTGCCGCGGCCAAAGTCTCCTGCAGTCGCTCGGGGTTGAGGGCGGCGGCCCGGAGGCGGGTGGGGGCGAGGC
>JACQTG010000088.1 GCA_016210895.1 Acidobacteriota bacterium | reverse complement strand
GGGTGTGCCGCCGGCCGCGGCCAAGCCCGCCCGCTAGCCGGGGAGCGGCTTACTCGTAGCGGAGGGCGTCGACCGGGTCGAGCCGAACGGCTGGGTCTATTTCCTAACTCCCAACCGCTATTTCAACGCAGCCGGTTTGCAGGAGGTCTATTCCTGCTGAAGCACCCGACGCCCTCCGCCACAAGTACCCGGCCAAGGTGGTGCGGGTGGACGTATCATCTAGCAGGAGGTGCCGGGCTTGCGCCCCAGCAGCGTTACCGCCTGCGCCCGCACGAGGGCGTCGAGCGGCTGGGAGAGCGCCGGGCGTTCCGCCACCACTTCCACCCCTTCGAAGCCGGCGGCGCGTATCGTTTCCCGATAGGCGTTCTCCTCCAACGCGGTGGCGACGCAACTGCACGGCGCCATCTGCGCGAGTGCCGATTCGATCCGCCCCGGCTCACCCCGCAACACAATGTCGGCAATGGCGAATCGGCCTCCAGGCTTCAGCACGCGGAAAATCTCGCGATAGACCGCCGCCTTGTCCGGCGCCAGGTTGATGACACAGTTGCTCAGCACCACCTCGATCGAATTGGCCTCTAGGGGCAGGCGCTCGATATCCGCCTGGCGGAACTCGACCTGGGGGTAGGAACCGCGGGCGGCGTTGGCTCGCGCCCGCGCCAGCATGTCCGGAGTCATGTCGAAGCCGGTAACCTGGCCGGTGGGCCCCACCTGGTTAGCCGCCAGAAACACGTCCATGCCGGCGCCGCAGCCGAGGTCAGCGACCTTCTCGCCCGGCTGCAAGCGGGCGCCACGCACGGGGTTGCCGCTGCCCTCGCCGAGGTACGCCCCCTCCGGCACGGAGGCAGTCTCCTCCGGGCTGTAGTCAGGGGCGTAGCCGGCCGGGGCGCAGCAGGCGGCGGCCTCCTGCGCGCGGCGAGCGCGGGCAATCCCGCCGTAGGCAGCGCGGATTTTTTCTTTCTGTTCTTCGGCTGCGGTTTTCATCGTTCACCTTGCCGTGCAGTCTGTGGAAACACAGGTATCCTCTAAAGACTCGTCACGGCTGCGCCCAGCGACTGGAGCGCCGCCTCCCGCCGCCGGCAATACAACCAGGGGCCAAGTCGCACGCACTCCACCAGGCCGGCGTCGCGCAGCACCCGCAGGTGGTGCGTGATGGTCGGCTGGGTGAGGCGTAGTTCCCGCTGCAGATCGCAGACGCACAGCCCAGCGGCGCGCGGGCCTACTTGCGCGCAGGAGCAGCCACCCTTCTTGGCCAGCAGCTCCAGGATGCGCAGGCGGGTGGGGTCAGCCAGGGCGCGCAATTGCGCCAAGCGCTTGTTGTTCGCGCGGGCTGCAGAGCGGTATCGCATAGATGCTTATCAATATAGATGAATATCTATTCCTGGTCAACCTCTTTTTCTGAAACTGAGAGGTTGCGGGGCTTACTCGTAGCGGAGGGCGTCGACCGGGTCAAGCCGCGCGGCTTTGACGGCAGGATACATTCCGAAGAAGAGACCTACACTGGCCGCCACCGACACCCCCAGGACGACCGCCCAGGGTGGAATGAAGGTGGGCAAGCTGGAGACGTTGGCGCGGATCAGGGTACTGAGGCCCCAGGCCAGGAGGACGCCGATGACGCCCCCGGCGGCGGTCAGGGCCATCGCTTCGACCAGGAACTGCCCCACGATGTCGCGCCGGCGCGCCCCAATCGCCTTGCGCACGCCGATCTCGCGCGTGCGCTCGGTGACCGACACCAGCATGATGTTCATCACCCCCACGCCGCCCACCAGCAGGCCCACGCCACTCAGCGTCATCGTCACCAGCGCCACCACCCCCACAATGTTGTGGAACTCGCGAATCACGGACTCCGCCGTGTAGTAGCCGAAATTGTCCTCTTTGTCGAAGGGGACTTTGCGGCTGCGGCGCAGCGCCACCCGGGTCTGGTCAATCGCCTGGGGGAGCTTTCCCGGATAGGCTTCGATGCGAATGCCATGGGTCTCCGCCGTCGGATAGACCTTGCGGAAGGTCCAGTAGGGAACCGCCACGCGCCGGTCCTCGTTGTCGCCCGGCCCGAACGACCCTTTCGGTTTCTCCAACACCCCGATTACGCGAAAGGCGTGGCCGTTGACGATGACCTCTTTGTCCAGCGGGTCGACCACCCCAAACAATCCCTTGGCGATGTCCTCGCCAATCACCGCCACCTCCACGCGGTGGAGGTTCTCGGCTTGGGTAAACGGCCGGCCGTGCTTGACCACCGCGTTGGCGTAGACAGAGAAGAACTCTTCCGTGGCGCCGCGAAAGTCCAGCCCGACCACCTCTTGGCTCTTGTAGCGCACACGGTCCACATCGTCGTCGCTGTAGATGGAGACGGTGGCGTTGGCGCAGGCGGTGCAGGCTTCCTTCACAGACAGGAAGTCATCGTAGTTGAGCCGCTTGCGCATCCGCTCTTCCTTGCTGGGCCGCCCGAAGTGCACGCCGGGGTTCCTGTGGTGGAAGAAGGCGGTGCTGGTCCCGAAGCTCTGGATGCCCTGCTTGATGTTGCGGTCGAAGCCCATCAGGATGGCCACCACCGTGATCAGGGTCATCACGGCGATGATGATGCCCAGTACGGTGAGCGCCGAGCGCACCTTGTGCCCGCGCAAGGTGTCGAGCGCCATCCAGACGTTCTCGCTGATGTCCCGCCGCCAGCCCCACTGCAATTTTTCCCGTAGCGTCATCCTGGCTCACTCCGCCCGCAGCGCCACCACCGGCTCCAGCCGCGCCGCCTTCTGCGCCGGCCAGATGCCGAAGAACAGACCCACGGTGGTGGACACGGCCACCGCCAGCACCACCGCGCTTACCGGCGTGGTCATCGGCACCGGCGTCACTGCCGCCACCAACCGCGTCAGCCCGATGGCTGCGAGCACACCCGCCACGCCCCCCGCCGTCGAGAGCACGCTCGCCTCGACCAGAAACTGCAACAGGATGTCGCGGCGGCGGGCGCCGAGCGACTTGCGGATGCCGATTTCCCGCGTGCGCTCGGTGACCGAGGCCAGCATGATGTTCATAATCACGATCCCGCCCACGACCAGGAACACCGAGGTGATGCCCACGGCTACGGCGGCCAGCCCGCCGAAAATCTGGTTCCAGAGGTTGGTCACCGATTCGCTGGCGATGATGCCGAACGCATCTTTCTCGTCGTACTTCTGCTGCCGCCGCACCCGCAGCAACACCCGCGCCTGGTCGGTCACCTGCTCCTTGACCCCGGGGGAGTTGTATTTCACTCCGATCGTGAGTCCCCCCCTGTCCGGGGGGCCCTCGCCCCAAATCTTCAGGTAGGTGGAAAGAGGAAGGTTGACGAAGTTGTCCTGGCTCTGGCCGAAAACCGTCCCCACGCGCTCGGCGAGCCCGACAATCTCAAACGGCAGCCCCTCAATCAGGAGCGTCTTGCCCAGTGGGTCCACCTGCGGAAAGAGCCGCTCGGCCACGTCCATGCCCACGAAGGCCACGAGAGCGCGACGCTGGTAGTCCGCCTCACTGACGTACCGCCCCAGTCCCACTTTCTCCCGGAAGATGTTGACCATGTTGGGGGTGACGCCCCGGAGGTTGATGTCTTCCAGGCTCTCTCTACCCGCCCGCACCTCGGCCACCCGCCCGTCAATCGCGCCCACCTCTTCGGCCAGCACCAGCCGCTCGCGCAAGTACTCGAAGTCCTCCATCGTGATCTTCTTGTTCCGCCGTCGGGCTTCCAGGAAGTCTTTGGCGTTGGTGATGATGCCGTAGCGCTCAATGTAGAAGGTGTTGGCGCCGAAGTTCGCCACCCGCTCGGCCACGTAGGTGTTCATCCCCTCCACGATCGAGATCACGCCGATGAGTGTTGCCACCGCCAGGATCACGCCCAGCAGGGTCAGAAATGACCGCAGCTTGTGCGTCCGCAGCGTCCCCAGGGCAATCTCCGCCGGCTCGCGCAGAAACAGCCGCCGTGTCGACACTCCTCTCATCCTGTTCAGGAAAACGAGCGGCCGGGACAAAAGGTTCCGGCGCCTTGGGGTTTCGCCCGCCATGCTACAGTTCAGACCTCCAACGCCTCTCCGCCACAAGCCGCGTGCCCCGCGGGCCTAGGAGAAAATGGCTGTCCCGCCCGCCTTCACCACGACCCAAACCGCCCAGGCGATGAGCACCCAGGTAAGCGCCTTGCCGAAGCTGAGCTTGCGGCCCGCAGCCGCCAGGCCTGTGCTGAGCAGGAAAATCTGCCAGGCGGTGAACAGGTCGAGCGACCGCAGCACGCTCAGCAGCGGGTTGCTGGTGCGATCGGGATCGAACAGAGCGCCGACATTCGAGGTCACCAAGTTCTGCACGTCGACGTCCTCCGGCGGCTTGAGGGCGATGATGATGAAGCCGAGCACAGTCGCCACCGCGTAGGGCATCAGCGACCAGCTCACCACGGAAAACATCCGGCGAAAATCCAGCTCGCTCCCCAACATCACGTTGAAGACGAACAGTAACACCCCGCTCACCACCAGGGCCAGAATGGGCATGCCGAGCCCCCCGAACACGTAGCCGAAGATCGGTGCCGTCCGGCTGCCCTGCCGCACCATCTGCTCACGCTGCTCGGCCGGAGCCTCCCGGAAGCTCGATCTCTGCTCGAGCTGCGCCCGCACGATCCCTTCCCAGCCGACGCGCTGCCCGATCCACCAGGTCAGCGCGAGCGAGAGCACCACCAGCACCACCAGCGGCAGCAGCCAGCTCGGTCGCTGCGCAATCACGTGGTAGGTTTCCGTAGGGGCGAAAAAGATTCCACCCAGCCGGCCGAGCTCGCTCTGGTCGGCTGCCGTTTCCACACGTTCAGGTTCCATCGTTGATCGCTCCCGTCAGGAATTCCGAGGCCAGGGACCTCCCAGGAGGATAGGAGAAGGCCAGCCCCCCGGCAAGAGCCTAGGCGCGGCGCTCGTCGGATTCGACCTGGCCGTCGCGCAGGTGAATGACGCGGTGGGCGTGGGCGGCAATGTCGCGCTCGTGGGTGACGAGCAAAATCGTGTTCCCCTGCGCCTGCAAGCTATCCACCACGGCCATGATCTCGCTGCTGGTTTGGCTGTCGAGGTTGCCCGTAGGCTCGTCGGCCAGGATGATGGAGGGTCGGTTGACCAGCGCCCGCGCTATCGCCACCCGCTGGCGCTCGCCGCCGGAAAGCTCATTCGGCCGGTGCTCGACCCGCTCGGCCATGTCCACCGACGCCAGCGCCTCGCGCGCCCGCTCGCGGCGCTCCTCGGCCGGCATGCCACTGTAGATGAGCGGCAGCTCGCCGTTGTGCAGGGCTGTGGCGCGCGGCAGCAGGTTGAAGGTCTGGAAGACGAAGCCGATCTCCTTGTTGCGGATAAAGGCCAACTCGTCGTCGTCCAGTTGGCTCACCAGGCGCCGGTTCAACCAGTAGTCGCCCTCGGTGGGGGTGTCGAGGCAGCCGATGAGGTTCATCAGGGTGGATTTGCCCGAGCCGGAGGGCCCCATGATGGCCACGTACTCGGTGCGCCCAATCTCCAGATTGACCCCGCGCAGCGCGTGCACCGCCGCCACTTCCCCCATCTCGTAGGTCTTCCAGAGATTCTCGGTCTTGATCAGGATGTCGTTGCCGAGCGCCATCGTGGTTAGGAGCCCGTCTTCTGCGCTTCCTTCTCTTTGCGCACGCGGGCCAGGTGCTTCAGCTCCCGCAGGACTTTGTAGCTGCCGGTAACGATCTGCTCGCCTGGCTCAAGCCCTTCCGTCACCTCGATGTCGGTGACCCCGGTGATGCCGGTCTTCACCGGCCGGAAGCTTGCCTGGCCATCCTTGACCACGAACACGCCCTGGAGCTCTTCCTTGTCGGCCGGGTCGGCCGCCAGGCGATCGGCCGCCTCGGCCTTACCTTTTTTAGACGCATTTTCGGCAGCTTGGATATCGCCCTTGCGGCGGATGGTCAGGGCTTGGATGGGGATCGCCAGTACCTTCTCCCGCGTGGCGGTAGTGACGCGCGCCGTGGTCGAGAGCCCGGGACGAACGTTCTCGGGCGGATCGGTGAGCGTGACGACGACTTTGAAGTCTTTGGCTTCCTGGGTGCCGGTGGTGAGCTGCGCGGTCGACTGCCCGGTCGAGCGCACGATGGCGGTGGTGCCGATTTCAGTCACCTTTCCCTGGAAAGTACGGTTGGGGTAGGCGTCAACGGTGACTTCGGCAGCGTGGCCCAGGCGGACGTTGACGATGTCAGTCTCGTCTACCTTGACCTCGGCCGTCACCTCGGACATATCCGCCACCGTCATCAGGAAGCTGCCGGGACTGTTCTGGATGCCGGGCACCATCTGCTCGCCCACGTGCACGGGTAGGTTGGTGACAATGCCGTTGATGGGCGAGGTGTAGATGGTCTTCTGCAGCACGTCCTCCACCCGGGTCTGTGTGGCGCGCGCCTGCTGAAGTTGCGAGCGGGCGCGGTCGAACTCCGCTTCCGCCTGGCGCACGCGCGCGGCTGCTAGGTCTACTGCCGCCTGGGCACCATCAAAAGCGGAGCGGCGCGCGTCGTACTCGGACTGCGGGACCAAGCCGGCGCCGAACAGCTGCTGGCCGCGCTCCCATTCGAGTTTGGCGCGCTCGAAATCGGCCCGGGCGCGCGCGACTTCGGCCTGGGCCGTGCGTTGGCTCGCCTGCGCCGCCTCCACCGCGGCCTCGCCCGAGCGCACCAGGGCCCGCTGGGCTTCCACTTCGGCGGCCGGTTGCACCGCCTCCATCCGCAGCAGCACCTGGCCGCGGCGCACCACGTCGCCTTCAGCCACTTCAATGGCGATGATCTTGCCGAACGACTGCGAGTTGATGTTGACGTAGTGCCGCGGGCGAACCTCACCCGAGGCGGTGACGATCGAGGCCAAGTCCTGCCGGCTCACCGGGCCCATCTGCACCTCGACGATACCGGCGCGACTCCGGCGCACACTGATCCCCACCACCAGGGCCAACACCAGCACCGCCCCACTCCCCAGGACGATTTTGCGACGACGCGTCATTTCCCCCAGAGACTCCCTCCCGCCTGGTACCTACGAAAATCAATGGGAAAAAGTTTTGCCAATCTGCACGGCCCGGGCAGGAGGCGCTCGTAACCGATAGTCTCTCTCCCCTCCATGGCTATCCTAGCGTAACTCTTCCCTAAACGAAAGCGCCGCCGCACCGCGGAAGTCAACCTACCCCGGCCGGAGAGCATCGAATTGCAAGAGGCCTGCAGATTCGAAGGGTTTGGCCTTGACCCCAGACGCAGGCCCAACCTAGAATGAACCCTGCCATCCGGGGGAGTGCGGGTTATGCCGATGGGGCAGTTGATTTTCCGCGTTAGTCTTTGGCTCTTGATGGGTGCCGTGCTCGTGCCGGTGCCTGCCCGGGCTCAGCAATCCTCCAATCCCGACCAGGAAAAGCAGCGGCCGCTGAGCGAAGGGCTGCCGCAGCGCGAGCTGAGCGAAAAAGAGAAGAAGCGCCGGGAAGAGGCACTGCGCAAAGAGCTAGAAACCCACTACAAGAAGTGGCTCGAGGAAGACGTCAGCTACATCATCCTGCCCGAGGAACGCGAGGCCTTCGGACACTTGAGCACGGAGCAGGAGCGCGAACAGTTCGTCGAGCAGTTCTGGATGCGGCGTGACCCCACCCCGGACTCGATCGAAAACGAGTACAAGGAAGAGCACTACCGGCGCATCGCCTACGCCAACGAGCGCTTCGCCAGCGGCATCCCGGGCTGGAGGACCGACCGCGGGCGCATCTACATCATGCACGGGCCGGCCGACGAGGTAGAATCCCACCCCGCCGGCGGGATGTACGAGCGGCTGCCGGAGGAAGGCGGCGGCTCGACCTCGGTCTATCCCTTTGAGCGCTGGCGCTACCGTTACATCGAAGGCGTGGGCACCGACATCATCCTGGAGTTTGTGGACACGAGCGGGAGCGGCGAGTACCGGCTGACGATGGACCCGTCGGAGAAGGACGCGCTGACGATGATCCCCGGCGCGGGGTTGAGCCTGCTCGAGCAGATGGGCATGGCCAGCAAGGCAGACCGCTTCTCGCGCACCGACGGCACGCGCATGCCCACCACGCTTTCCCAGCCGGCCCGCATGCAGCAGTTCGAGCGGCTGGCCCTGTTCGCGGCGGTGCAGAAACCGCCGCCGGTGAAGTTCAAGGACCTGGAAGCGCTGGTCGAGACGCGCATCTCCTTCAACCTGCTGCCGTTC
>JACQTG010000080.1 GCA_016210895.1 Acidobacteriota bacterium | reverse complement strand
TTGTACGGCAGCGTGAGCGTGAACTGGACGAACTCTTCCGGCACGCCGGCTGAATCCGGCAGTCCCAGCGTGGCCACGCCCGACCCAGCGCGCGCGAGCAAGCTGTCGGCGTGGCCGTGGTAGCAGCCTTCGAACTTGACGATGGCCTTGCGGCCGGTCGCGCCGCGCGCCAGGCGAATGGCCGACATCGTGGCCTCGGTGCCGGAGTTGACGAGCCGCAGGGTTTCGATGGAGGGAAAAGCCGCGCCAATCAGCTCGGCCAGCTCGACTTCGCCGGGCGTGGGCGCGCCGTAGCTGGTACCGCGCTGGGCGGCGCGGCTGACAGCGGCGACGATTTCGGGATGGGCGTGGCCGAGGATGATCGCGCCCCAGGAGCAGACGAAATCCGCGTAGGCGTCGCCGTCGACGTCGCGCACGAGCGAGCCCTGGGCGTGGTCAAGGAAGAGCGGCTCGCCGCCGACGGCTTTGAACGCCCGCACGGGCGAGTTCACCCCGCCCGGCAGGCACGCCTGCGCGCGCCGATACCACTCCTTTGATTTCTCCCCCATTGACATGAATCCCCTCGGAAGTGCGGCCTCAACCCGCAGAGCCGCGCGTCGAAACGCGGCAGTATAGCACGCGCCTGACGCCCCGCAACGCTGTGCTAGAATGGCTGATTGCGAGTAGAAAACGGGAAGTTTCTGTGGGGAGTGCGGAGAAAATTCTCACCCGCGCGGCGCTGGTGCGGCGGCGGCAGGAGTGGCGCGCGCGCGGCCTGACGGTGGTCTTCACCAACGGCTGCTTTGACCTGCTCCATCCCGGCCACATCCACTCGCTCGAAAGCGCGCGCGCGTTGGGCGATGTGCTGGTCGTGGGCGTAAACAGCGACGCGAGCCTGCGCGGGCTCAAGGGCGACGGCCGGCCGGTGGTGCCCGAGCGCGAGCGCGCCGAGGTGCTGGCGGCGCTGGCGGCGGTCGATGCGGTGACGATTTTCACTGAGCCCACACCGCGCGAGCTGATCGCCGCGCTCCTGCCCGACACCCTGGCCAAGGGCGGCGACTGGGGCGATGACGAGATCGTCGGCCGCGCGGAAGTCGAAGCCACGGGCGGGTGCGTCGTGCGGCTGCCGTATGAAGCCGGCTACTCAACCAGCGCCCTACTGGAGAAGATCGCGCGCGGCGCGACCGAGAAGAAATGATCATCCCCTACGTCGAACAGACCATCCGGCCGCTCGAAGAGCACGCCGTGGTGCGCGAGGTGCTGCGGCGGCTCGAGCAAGCGCCGAGCGAGGTAACGCTCGCCGGGCTCACCGATACGGCCAAGCTGATGTTCACGGTGCTGGCGCAGCGGGCGCTCGCCCGGCCTGTGCTGTTTGTGGTGGGTTCGAACCGGCGGATGGAGGCGCTGGCGGACGGGCTGCGGTTTTTCCATTCGATTCTCACCAGCCGGGCGGAGTCGGCGGTGGTGGCGCTGCCGGCGCTGGATACCTCGCCCTATCGCGAGCTCTCGCCCCATCCGGCCATTGTGGCCGCACGCGCCATGGGGCTGTGGAAGCTGGCCACGGGCCAGGTCGACCTGGCGGTGGTGCCGGGCGGGGCTTTCCTGCTGCGCTACCAGGAGCGCGAGCTCTACGCCGGGCTCGCGCGCCGGCTGCGGGCGGGCGATACGTTGACGCTCGAAGAGCTGGTCACTTACCTCGAGAGCGCCGGCTACGAGCGCCACGAGCCGGTGGAGATGGCCGGCCAGTATTCGATTCGCGGCGGCATCGTGGACGTGTTCTCGCCCGAGGCGGCGCACGCGGTGCGCCTGGAGCTCTTCGGCGACACGCTGGAAGAGCTGCGGGCGTTCGACCCGGAGACGCAGCGCTCGGTCGGCCCGCTGACGGAAGCCGTGCTGCTGCCGCTGACCGAATATCCGCGCACGCAGTCGCTGCTGCGTCGGCTGTGGGCGCTCAAGCAGGGCGGGCAGCCGGACGACGAGTCGCCCTATCCGGTGAGCGCGTTTCCCGGCTGGGAGTACCTGGTGGCGCGGGTGACGCCGCCGGAAAAATCCTTGTTGCAACTCGCGCCGCGGGCGCTGGTTGTCTTCGACGAGCCACAAAGTCTGGGCGAGCAGGCGCTGACGCTGCGAGAGCGCCTCGAAGCCGAAGCCGCCACGACAGAGGTGGAAGCGGCACCACGGCCCGAGGAACTGTTCTTCCCGTGGGAGGAGCTGAAGGAGGCGCATCCGCGGCTCGGACTCGAGCAGTTGCCGCTCGAGATTCCCGGCGCCGACCAGTTCGTGCTGGCATCGCAGCCCTCGCGGCGGTTTCATGGCGCCGTGCCGGCTTTTGTCGAGGAGTTGCGGCGGCGACTCGCCGGGCGGGGCCAGGTTCTGATCACCGCGGCCAGCGCGGGCGAGATGGAGCGGCTGGCCGAGTTGCTGCACGAATACGAAATTCCCTTCCGCTTCGGCACGCCCACGCCGCGCGCCGATACGCTGCTGGAGGAGAAGAGCGTGCTGCTGGCGGACGCGAGCGCCGTGCTGCTCCTGCGCGGCCCGCTCGCCGAAGGCGCGGTATTTCCCGAGTGCAACTTGGCGATCTACGGCAACGCCGACCTCTTCGAGAGCGTGACCTCGCGCGCGCCGGCACGTGCGCCCTCGAAGGCAGCGGCCTTTGCGGCTGATCTGGGCGACCTGGCTGTGGGCGACTACGTGGTACACGTGGACCACGGCATCGGGCGCTACCTGGGGCTGGCGCAGCTCGAGAGCGACGGCATTTCCGGGGAATTCCTGCTGCTCGAGTACCTCGACGGCGACCGGCTCTACGTGCCGCTGGCGCGGCTCGACCTGGTGCAGAAGTACCGCAGCATCGGCCGCCGCGGGCGCGAACTGCCGCCGCCGAAAGTCGACCGGCTGGGCGGGCTGACCTGGCAGCGCACCAAGGTGCGGGCCGAGCGCGCCCTCCGCGACATGGCCGAAGAACTCCTGAAGCTCTACGCCGAGCGGGCCACGCGCCCCGGGCACTCCTTCTCCGCCGACGCGCACTGGCAGCGCGAGTTCGAGGACGCCTTCGAGTGGGAAGACACGCCCGACCAGCGCCAGGCGAGCGAAGAGGTCAAGCGCGATATGGAAGTGCCACGCGCGATGGACCGGCTGGTGGTGGGCGACGTCGGCTTCGGCAAGACCGAGGTGGCGATGCGCGCCGCCTTCAAAGCCGTGGCCGACTCGAAGCAGGTGGCCGTCCTCGCGCCCACGACCGTGCTGGCCTTCCAGCACTACGAGAATTTCCGCCAACGCTTTGCGCCCTTTCCCCTGCGGGTGGAGATGCTGAGCCGATTCCGCACCCCAAGCGAGCAGCAGAAGACTCTGGAAGAGTTGGAAGCCGGGCGCGTCGACATCCTGATCGGGACGCACCGGCTGCTGAGCCGCGACGTTGCCTTCCACGACCTGGGGCTGGTGATCGTGGACGAAGAGCAGCGCTTCGGTGTCGCCCACAAGGAGCGACTGAAGCAACTGCGCACGGAAGTGGACGTGTTGACGCTCACCGCCACGCCCATCCCGCGCACCTTGCAGATGGCGCTGGCCGGCCTGCGCGACCTCTCGCTGATCGAGACCCCGCCCAAGGATCGCCTGGCGATTCAAACCGTGGTGGCACCGTGGAACGAAACCCTGATTCGCGGCGCCATCGAGCAGGAACTGGCACGCGAGGGTCAGGTGTATTTCGTCCACGACCGCATCGAATCGATTGGGCGGATGGGCGAAGCGCTGCGGAAGCTGGTGCCGCGGGCGCGGTTGAGGGTGGCGCACGGGCGGATGAACGAGCGGGCGCTCGAGCGCATCATGCTCGACTTCATGCAGCACCGCACGGACGTGTTGCTGACGACGAAGATCATCGAGAATGGGCTCGACATTCCGCTCTGCAACACCATCATCGTCAACCGCGCCGACCGCTACGGCCTGGCCGAGCTCTATCAGTTGCGCGGGCGCGTGGGGCGGTCGAACCGGCGCGCCTACGCCTACCTGCTGGTACCGCCCGAAGGCCGGATGACGGAGCTGGCGCGGACGCGGCTGGCGGCGCTCAAAGAATTCAGCGAGCTGGGAGCAAGCTTCCGCATCGCCGCGCTCGATCTGGAGCTGCGCGGCGGCGGCAATCTGCTGGGCCGCGAGCAGCACGGCCACATCAACGCGCTCGGCTTCGACCTCTATACGCAGATGCTCGAGCGCACGATGCGCGCGCTCCAGGGCCAGCCGGTGGTGCCCGAGGCACGCACGACGCTGAACCTGGGCGTGGACATCCGCATCCCGCCGGACTACATCGAAGACGAGCGACAGCGGCTGCGGATGTACAAGCGCATCGCCACGCTTGCGACCGACGGGGAGCGGGCGGCGCTGCGCCAGGAGCTCGAAGACCGTTACGGGCCGCTGCCGCGCCCGGTGGAGAACGTGCTCGAGTACGCGGCCTTGAAGACGGTGGCCGAGCGGCTGCGAATTCAGACCGTGAGCTACCGGCAGGGCGAGGTGAGCATGCGCTTCCATCCCGAGACGCGAGTGCCGCCAACGCGGCTCGTCGCCTTCGTGCAGGCAACGCCGCGGGCGGTGCTCGAGCCCTCGGGCTGGCTCAAGTTTCCGCTGGCGCGTGAGAGCGGATGGCTGGGGACGCTGAGAAAGCTGTTGCTGGGTTTGGAGGCGTAAGCTAGAATTTTTCGAGGCCCGCCGCGGGCGGGCAGGCCCTGCAGCAGCGGGGCGGGGTGCGATGAAACGGTTTGGTTTGAGTCTCTCCCTTCTATTCTTGCCGCTCATACTCGCCTGCCCAGACGGGCTCGAGGCGGGCGACCGCCAGGTCATCGAAGAGATTGTAGCGCGGGTGAACGACGAGATCATCACGCGCTCGGAGCTGGAGCGGCAGCGGCTGGAGCTGCGGCGGGAGTTGCAACAGCAGGTGAGCGGTCAGGCGTTCGAGGAAGCCTACCACGACCGCGAACTGCATCTGCTGCGGGATATGATCGACCAGTTGCTACTCGTGCAGCGAGGCCGGGAGATGGGCCTGTCGGTCGAGACCGACGTGATCAAGCGGCTGGACGGCATCCGGGCAGAGATGGGCTTAAAGTCGCTCGAGGAGCTCGAGCGGGCGGTGGAGGCGCAGGGCCTGAGCTTTGAGGACTTCAAGAGCCGCATCCGGAGCAACATTCTGACCAACCAGGTAATTCAGCGGATGGTGACCGGTCGGGTGTTCATCAACCGGGACGAAGTCGAGGGCTATTACGAGACCCATAAGGAAGAGATGCAGCGGCCGGAAACCTATCGCCTGCGCGAGATTCTGGTCGGCACGGAACGCCGCACGGACGAAGAAGCGCGCGCCCGCGTGTTGGAAGTCCTGGACAAGATCCGCCGAGGGGAGAAGTTCGAGGAGCTGGCGCCGCAGTATTCGGATGCACCCACGGCGGCGGGCGGGGGCGAACTGGGCGAGTTCGAGCTGGGTCAGTTGGCGCCGGACTTCCAGGAAGCCGTGAGCCAGCTGCGCGTGGATGCGGTGAGCGACGCGCTGCTAACGCGCCACGGCTATCTGCTGCTCCAGCTTGCCGAGCACACGCCGGCGGGCGTTCCACCGCTCGAAAAGGTGGAGAACGAGATTCGCGAGCGACTCTACATGCAGAAAGTGCAGCCGACCCTGCGGGAGTTGTTGGGCGAGCTGCGCGAGAACGCCTATGTCGAGGTGAAGTCCGGCTACGTGGACACGGGCGCAGTGAAGCAGCGCGAGCCGCCGACGCGGAAACGCGGCCGGCGCTGGAAGCGGTTGCAGAAGAGTCGCCAGCAATAACGGCATGAAGGTTTTCGTCGCGGATCTGAGCCAGCACGAGAATCAGGTCATCACTTCCTTTTTCCTCGTTCACAGCCGCGAAACCCGCTCGACCAAAGAGGGCAAGCCCTATCTGGCGCTGCGCCTGGGCGACCAGACGGGCGTGGTCGAGGGGCGCGTCTGGGAAGAGAGCCCCGACATCAGCGCCTTCGAGGCCGACGACTTCGTCAAGGTGCAGGCGCGGGTGGAGCTCTACCGCGACCAACTCCAACTCAAAATCGAAAAGCTGCGTCGGGCGCGGCCCGAAGAGATCACCTTCGCCGACTATTTTCCGCGGACGAAGAAAGACGTGGAGGCGATGTACGCCGAGCTGCGGGCGATGGGAGCGGAGGTCACGAATCCCCACCTGCGGGCGCTGCTGGTGAGCGTGCTCGACGACGAGGCCATCGCGCGCAAGCTCAAGCAGGCGCCCGGCGCCAAGCGGCTCCACCACGCCTATCTCGGCGGCTTGCTCGAGCATATCCTGTCGCTGGCCAAGCTCTGCCAGCTCGTCGCCGCCCATTACCCGGCCTTGAATTACGACCTGCTGCTCGCCGGCGTGGTGTTGCACGACCTGGGCAAGATTGAGGAGTTGAGCTATCCGCTGGCTGAAGGCGAGGCGCGGCCGTTCGACTACACCACGGCGGGCCGGCTGCTCGGCCACATCCTCCTGGAACTCGAACTGGTCAACCGCAAGATGGACGCGCTGGGTGATTTTCCGGAAGAGCTGCGGCTGCAGGTGCAGCACCTGATTGCGAGCCACCACGGGCGGCTTGAGTTTGGCTCGCCGGTCCTGCCGCAGACACTCGAGGCGGTGGTGCTGCACTATGTGGACGACCTGGACTCGAAGATCGAGGCCGCCCAGTCGAGCCTGGCCGAGTCCGAGTCTGAGTGGACGGCCTGGAACCGCTCGCTCGAGCGACAGCTCTACCGGCCGCGCCCGGCCGAGGCACGGGCTGAGCCGCCGAGCGCTGCCAGCCCCACGCCGCTATTTCCTGACCCGAAATCAGCCAAATGACGCACGGCGACAATCCGCCCGGCCTGAGCCTTGAGGCTGCGCCGGCCAACCGTGGCGCGCGGGGCGAAGGCCGCGTGCCGGTCGGCCGCAAGACCATCTACGAGCTGCCGCCGCTGGAGCTCGAGTGCATGAAAGTGCTCTGGCGGCTGGGAGAGGCCTCGGTGCGCGAGATTCGCGAGCAGCTCGCCGCTACGCGCCCGCTCGCCTATACGACGGTGGAGACGATTATGGACCGGCTCACGCGCAAAGCGATGGTGAGCCGGCAGAAGGTGGGCAAGGCGCACCGCTACACCCCCCGCTATGAGCGGGGCCAAGCCCGCACGCAGGCGGTGCAGGCGCTGGTCGAGCACTTCTTCGGCGGCTCGCGCGCAGCATTGCGGGATTATCTCGAAGGCTTGCCCGAATCGGGCTTGCCGGTGAGCGAGCCCGCGCCCATCGCGGCGGGCAAGCCCGCGGCCGGCTCGGTCAGGCCGCGCAGCGCCACGAGCACACGCTCGGCGAAGCGGACGGCCGCCTCCGAGCCGCCTGAACCGCCGCTTGACATTACGCTCCTCTAGGCGAGGCTGCGGGCAGAGCCCAACGGTGGTATACTAGCGCGCAAGAAGGACTTCAACACGCACGCAGCCAGGCCGCCGCGAGGCGGCGGATGACGGAGCCCAAGGTTAACGCGGCCGATAGACGCGCAAGCAAGCGCATCAGCGTATCCCTGCCGCTGCTGGTGCGCGGCGTGGATGCCCACGGGGCGGCGTTCGAAGACACCACCGCGAGCTACGACGTTAGCCGCGAGGGTTTGTCCTTCTCCACTACACGCGAACTGAAGGTGGGTCAAGTCCTCGACATCGTCATCCCCAAGCGCCCCGCGGGCCGGCAAACCACCGACTTCGAAACCAAGGGCCAGGTGGTGCGTGTCCTCCCGAAGGGCGAGGGGCAGTGGGAGATCGGACTGTACTTCATCGGCCCGCGCCTGCGCACCTACGTCCCCGAATCCGCCTAGGTTCCCGCAGCCCGTAGCGGCCAAAGCCCCAGAAGTTTCTTTGCTTTTTGATTCTCAGTTGCGGAGGGTGCGTTCTTCCTGCAGGCGGCGGTAGGCTTCGTCGCGGCTCATCCCCTGCTCGCGGGCGACGACTTTGAGCGCGGCTTTGAGGTCGAGCCCGCGCTTGCGTTGTAACTCCTGGACGCGCTTACTGATCGAGGCACGGCGCCGCGCTTCGAAGCTTCGGGGCGGCTTTGATTCGGGGGCGACGAGCAAAGTGATCTCGCCTTTGATTTCACGCTCTTTCATTTCCTTCAACACCTGCGAGATCCGCCCGCGCAGAAACTCTTCGTGAATCTTGGTCACCTCGCGCGCAATCACCACCTGGCGGTCGCCGAGGACGTCGAGCAGATCGTGGAGCGCCTCGCGCAGGCGGCGCGGGGCCTCGTAGACGACGAGCGTGCCTGGTTGGGCGGCCAACTCGCGCAGGGCTTTGCGCCGCTGCGTGCGCCGTGCCGGCAGGAAGCCGACGAAGTGGAAGTTGTCGGCCGCAAGACCTGAGGCCGCGAGCGCCGCCACCAGCGCCGAAGCCCCGGGCACCGGCACCACCGGGACGCCGTGGCGAGCAGCGAGGGCGACGAGATGCTGACCCGGGTCGGAAATCCCCGGCATGCCGGCGTCGGAGACGAGCGCGATGCGCATCCCCTGCTCGAGTTCGAGCACGAGCTCCGAGGCGCGCACCATCTCGTTGTGCTCATGGTAGCTGACGGTGCGGGTGTGGATGTCGTAGTGGGTGAGGAGCTTTTGCGTCTGGCGGGTGTCCTCGCAGGCGATGAGGTCAACTTCTTGCAGGATGCGCAGCGCGCGCAGGGTCACGTCTTCCAAGTTGCCGATGGGTGTGCCGACGAGATAGAGCACGCCGCCGCGCTTGTTGCTGGCGGCTGCGGGATAGGGGGAGGAAGCCATAACGCCGGCTGTGAACCTTCGTGCCGACCCCTGGACAGTCTAGCAC
>JACQTG010000083.1 GCA_016210895.1 Acidobacteriota bacterium | reverse complement strand
GTCTTCCACCATTCCTCTAAGTGCCTTTGCAGAAAGCCACAGAATGCGCTGAAGAGTTCTGCATCGCCGCGCTGGTTTGAGGACAACCGTACGAGGGAGGCTCCCCTTTTTCGGGCTCGAATGTGAACACTGCCGTGCCGAACGTGGAGCATGGTGAGGGAGCCGTCTTTCCTCCGTCTGGGCTTCCAGGCCGATCTTTTCGGAGCGCGCATTTGCCGAAATGCCCTTCGCAGCGCCTTTCGCAAGTCAAGACCATGTTCTAGCTCCACTAGCAACTTCATATTCTTACTTCACCAGGCGGCCGGTGGCGCGGGCGATGAGTTCCTCGGCCACCTCGCCCGGGACCTGGGCGTACTCTTTAAAGTGCAGGGTAAACGTGCCACGGCCCTGGGTGCGCGAGCGCAGGTCGGTGGCATAGCCAAACATCTCCGCCAGGGGCACGGTGGCGCGGATGACCTGCGAGCCGGCGACGTGCTCCATTCCGAGGATGTGGCCGCGGCGGGCGCTGATGTCAGCGATGACGTCACCCATATATTCCTCGGGGAGGACGACTTCGAGCGCCATCATCGGCTCGAGCAAAACCGGATGGGCGTGCTGCGCGGCTTCCTTGAAGGCCATCGAAGCGGCAATCTTGAAGGCAATCTCGGAGGAGTCCACTTCGTGGTAGGAGCCGTCCACGAGCCGCGCCAGGACGTTGACGATGGAGTAGCCGGCGAGCACACCCGAATCCATGGCTTCGAGCACGCCGTCTTCGACCGCAGGAATAAAATTGCGCGGAATGACCCCACCGACGATTTCATCCAGGAAGACCAGATTCAATTCCTTGTGCCAGCGCGCCTTGTGCTTTTCCAGCTTCTTTTCAATCTCCTCGCCCGGATGATGGGGATCGAACGGCGCCAGCACCAGGCGCACGTGGCCGTACTGGCCGCGGCCGCCGGTCTGGCGGATGTAGCGGCCCTCGGCTTCCGCCGCCTGGCGGATGGTTTCGCGGTAGGCGACCTGGGGGCGGCCGACGTTGGCGCCGACGTTGAACTCGCGCAGCATGCGGTCGGTGATGATTTCCAGATGCAGCTCGCCCATGCCGCTGATCAGGGTCTGGCCGGTGTCGGCGTCGGTGTGAACCTTGAAGGTCGGGTCTTCCTGCTGGAGTTTGTGGAGGGCCTCGGAAAGCTTGTCCTGGTCGGCCTTGGTCTTGGGCTCGATGGCGACGGAGATGACCGGCGTGGGGAACTCCATGGATTCGAGGATGATGGGATGGTCTTCGTCGCAGAGCGTATCGCCGGTGGTGACGCTCTTCAGGCCGACGACAGCGGCGATGTCGCCGGCGTAGACGGACTCGATGTCTTCGCGCTTGTTGGCGTGCATGCGAACGAGCCGGCCGATGCGCTCGCGCGTCTGCTTGGTGGCGTTGAAGACGTAGGAACCTGACCGCAGCACACCGGAATAAACCCGGAAGTAGGTCAACTGGCCGACGTAGGGGTCGGTCGCAATCTTGAACGCCAGGCCGGCAAAGGGCTCGTCGTCGGAGGGCAGGCGCGTCAGAGACTGCTCGCCGTCGAACGTGGTGCCTTCCATCGGCGGCACGTCGAGGGGGCTCGGCAGGTAGTCCACGACCGCATCGAGCAGCGGCTGGATGCCCTTGTTCTTGAAGGCCGCGCCGCAGAGCACCGGGACGATCTTGAGCGCAACGGTGGCGCGGCGCAAGCCGGCGCGGAGCTCCTCCACGCTGATAGGCTCGTGGTGCACATACTTCTCCAGCAGCTTGTCGTCGTGCTCGGCGATATAGGTGACCGCCTTTTCGCGGTGCTCGTGGACAAACTCCTCAGAGATTTCGGAAGCCTTAAGGGCAGCGGCAATCTCCGGGCGCTGGGCCAGAAATGTTTTATCAAAGAGTTGCGCCAGCGGGATGACCTCGAATTCCGCCCCCAGGGTTTCGGCCTTCCAGACCAGCGCGCGCTCTTCGATGAAATCTATCACGCCGAGGAAACTGTCTTCTTTACCGAGGGGGAATTGAATCGGGGCGGGGTCAGCGGTGAGGCGGGAGCGCATGGAGCGGATACAGCGGTCAAAGTCGGCGCCGATGCGATCCATCTTATTCACGAAGGCGACGCGGGGAACGCGGTAGCGGTCGGCTTGGCGCCAGACGGTTTCCGTCTGCGGCTGGACGCCGGCGACCGCGTCGAAGATAGCAATGGCACCGTCGAGCACGCGCAGGGAGCGCTCAACTTCGACGGTGAAATCTACGTGGCCGGGAGTGTCGATGATGTTGATGCGGTGGTTACGCCAGGAGCAGGTGGTGGCGGCAGAGGTGATGGTGATGCCGCGCTCGCGCTCCTGGGCCATCCAGTCCATGGTGGCCGTGCCTTCGTCCACCTGGCCCATCTTGTTGGTGATGGCGGTGTAGTAGAGGATGCGTTCGGTCGTAGTGGTCTTGCCGGCATCGATGTGCGCCATGATGCCAAGGTTGCGCAAATTTTCCAGCGGTACCGAGCGTTGCATCCCTGTTTTCTGTTTCCCACCGGCACCTACTTTCCCTTGCGGGACGCTTGGTTCACCGGCTTGCCCGTATTCGGG
>JACQTG010000079.1 GCA_016210895.1 Acidobacteriota bacterium | reverse complement strand
GGGAGGTCGTCTAACTGGCAAGACATCGGACTCTGGATCCGAGAATCTAGGTTCGACTCCTAGCCTCCCAGCCAACCTTTTCAGTGGGTTAGCTGACTTCCAGCGGCAAAGTTGGGAACAGTTGGGAACAAAACCTGCTCCAACCTAGCCGCAGCCTTCCGCTGTTCTTCGAGCACGGCGTGAGTGTAGATGTTCAACGTGGTTTCGACCTTGCTGTGCCCCAGCAGGGCTTGCATCGTTTTAGCAGACACTCCCAAACGATCAAGGTGGGTCGAGTAGGTGTGCCGCAGCGTGTGCCACCCAACGCGAGGCAGCCCGGTGCGCTCACACGCCGGGTACACGCTGTGGTTGAGCACAGCCTGCGGGTCGAGCGGCTTGCCATCCTCTCCGCAGAATACGGGAGAGTCCGGTTCCACGAACGGCCTGGCTTCGCGCCGAGCCCGCAGCACCGCGTACACTCCCTCGCCCATCGGTACAGCCCGAGCGCGACCCTTCGGGGTGTCGTAGACCCCCTCGTAGATGCGCTCGCGGATATGCAACAGGCGTCGGTCGAAGTCCGCCGCCTTCCACCGCAGGCCGAAGATCTCTCCGCGGCGCAGCCCCGTCAGGATCGCCAGCACCACGGCGCTCCGTGCCGGTTCCTCAAGCGCGGCAATCAGCTGCCTCGCTTGCTCGATGGTCAGGTAGCTTCGCTCCGCCGGACGTGCTGCCCGGGGTAGGCGTGTTCCCTGCGCTACGTTCTCGTGCACGTAGCCCCAGAGTACCGCCTCGCCCAGGATTCGACTGAGGAGTACCCGCAGGTGGTGAACTGTCTGACCCGACAACTGTTGCCCCTTCTGGCTGAGGAACAGCTGGACATCCAGACGCTGAATATCACACAGCCTCATCTCGCCGAACATGGGGAGGAGATGACGCCGGAGCAGCGAACGGTAGTCCCGCTGCGTCGTTTGCTTGACCGTTGGAAGAATCGCAGGCTCCCACTTCTCCAGCGCAAACCGCCGAAAGGGAAGCATCGAGACAGGTCGCTGCCTTCCTTGGTTGATCGGTTGGAGCTGGGCTTCGAGCAGCCTGCGGGCCTCACGCTTGGTGGGGATATCGTTCACCAACCCGAGCACCACCGAGCGGTGCATCCGCCCAGGCGTGCCGTCTGGCCGGATCACGTCCTCCCTCCAGCGCGCAACCCACACCTTTCTACGCTTGCCACGAACATACAAACCACCGGACTGGTAACGGCGTCGTGCCATCGGGGTCTCCTTTCCCCCGTTGGCTCGTCCGCCCTTTCTTGCATCGGCTGCTAGTTTACCCTCCACGTCAAGCATTTGTTCTCACTCCCTGCCGCTCTAGCCAGGCCAGGACATCAGCCTCGCGGAAGCGCCAGTATTTCCCCAACCGGAAGCTGGGAATCCGGTCTAGGGAGCGCCTTCGGGTTCGCTCGTAGACCCACGAAACTGGCACCTGTAGCAACTCGGCCACTTCCCTGACGGTAAGCAACACAGCCCCATTTCCGCTTTCCAAGTGATCTGTCATGACAACTTCCCTCCCAAGTTCTCCTCATGCTGTGTCGTGGTTCAGCGGTGTTTGTGGAAGGGACAATGGGTAAGGGGCGAACGGGCAAGGGGGAAGGGAGGAAGGGAATGGTGTCCGCCCTGTTTGGAACGGCAATGGGTGGGTAAATGGGCAGGAGGCTTTCTTTTGTTGGAAGAAGGCAAAGAGAAGTGGCAGGGCAGGCAGCGCCGGCCTCCAGCCGCCGCTGCCATTGGCCTTCTGCTCCTGTTGGATTCTCTTGCGACATCGCGGCTCGTCATCGTTTCACTTCGTGTGATCACTCGAGTCCTGCCGGACGGTACCTTTCCAAGAGCTCCTGTTCCGACGGAACGAATTTCTCAGCCTGCTTAAGCGTTGACAGCCAGGGGACCGGCACCCGCACCCGGTAAGGCCTCAACGGAATCTCAAATCGTCCCTGCGCGAGTTTCTGAATCCTGTAGTTCGCGGCCAGTCGCTGGTAGATACGGAAACGGTCTTCGGCCCTACCGCGACCAGCAGCTGCAAACGTGTGGGGTCGTCTTCCAGGCAACCTAGGAACCGTTTCACGAACCGCCACACCTGCATGAAGGGGCTGCGGTGGGGTTGATCCACCAGAGCCACGCAGAGCTTGGGCCCTGACTGTTTGAGCACGAACGCGCGTGAGAGAAAGGGCTTCCCCCAAAGCTGAGGCAGCACAGCGCAGGGATAGCCGTAGTCTCGGAAAACAGAGATCTTTTGTTCGGGGGCGAAGACAAACTCGGCGGGCCAGTGGAGTGCATCCAGGTAAAAGCTCACCCCAAGCAGCCGGGTTCGGACTGTCTCGATCACGTGTGGCCGTCTGGCCCTCAGGTCGTGACCCAGAAGACGCGTAACCGACTTGGTGACTTGGTAGACGACTGGGTAGTCGGCCACTCGCCGCAGGAGACCGCTGCGTTCTAGGCGCTTGAGGCGGTGGAATGTCCGCGTAGTAGATTGGGCGAGTCCCATCCGTCGGGCTTGGCTGACCGTGCAGTACCCACCCAGGTACGCCAGCGTCTGCAAGAACTTCTCTGTCTGGTCATCTAGGACCGCTACCCGCTCGGAAAAGCGCCAAGGCAGCATGGCAACCTCCAGGGATCAAAATTTGCGGTGGATGACAGCGCAGGCACCCAGAAGATGCCTCGCAGAGTTGTGGCGACCCAGAGGTGTAGTTCAGCGCACTAGTGGGTCGGAAGCTGAGTGGTTTAAGGGTTTTTGGGCGTGGAACTTTATTTGTGACTTACTCATTAGATGCCAGGCAAGAGGTGGTGGTTGCCTACCTTGAGGATGTCGCATCAATGGCCTGGAGCTAACCGGCCAATGTAGATCTGGTGAGGGGACTGGCCCAAGCTTCGGGCAAAGCCCAGGGCAAATACCCCTCTAGAT
>JACQTG010000082.1 GCA_016210895.1 Acidobacteriota bacterium | reverse complement strand
GGTCGAGACACTGTTCGTCGCCGATGCCATGACCGGCCAGGATGCGGTGCGCAGCGCCGAAACCTACCATCAACGGCTGGCGCTGACCGGCGTCATTCTGACCAAGCTCGATGGTGACGCGCGCGGCGGCGCCGCGCTCTCCATCCGCGGCGTCACCGGCCAACCGATCAAGTTCATCGGCGTGGGGGAGAAATACGAGCAGCTCGAGGTGTTCCATCCCGACCGCATCGTCAGCCGCATTCTGGGGATGGGCGACGTGCTGTCGCTGATCGAGCGCGCCGAAGAAGTCGTCGAGCGCAAGCAGGCGGAGGTGCTGGAGGAAAAACTCCGCAAGGCGGAGTTTACCTTCGAAGATTTCCGTGAGCAGCTCGGCGCGCTGCGGCGGATGGGCCCGCTCGACCAGGTGCTGGCGATGATTCCGGGAGCGAGCCAACTACCGGGTGTGGAGGCGGACGAGCGCAAGCTGGTGCATCTCGAAGCTATCATCGATTCGATGACGCCGCGGGAGCGGCGGCGGCCCGACATCATCGACGGCAAGCGGCGGCGCCGGATTGCCCGCGGCAGCGGCACCAGCGTCCAACAAGTGAACCAGCTCCTGCGCCAGTTCGCCGCCATGCGCCGGATGATGAAAACGATGAAGGGCGGCAAAGGTGCCACATCCGCCCTGGCGCGCCGGCTCGGGCTTTCGCGACTCCCGTGATTGACGCGCGGGGGAGCCGGTCCGCGATTGTGCGGGCCTACAATTTTTTCAGCTTCCTCTATGGGCGCACGGCGGCGCGGCTGGAGCGCGAAGCCGTCACGTGCGGCCTGGCCCAAGCGCAGGTGCGCGCCGGGGAGCGCGTGCTGGAAGTGGGCGTGGGCACGGCGGCGGCCTTTGCGCGCCTGTGGCCACGCGTGGGTGCTGCGGGGCAGCTCATTGGCGTGGACGTTTCCCCCTGGATGCTGAAGGCCACACGTCGGCGCGTAGCCCGCCGCGGCGGGCAGGCCGATGCATGGCTCGTCCGCGCCGATGCGTGCGCGCTGCCCTTCCCGGGGAACTATTTCGACCTTGTCTGGGCGAGCTATTTGCTCGATCTGATTCCGACGGAAGAGCTCACGCCGCTGCTGGGGGAATTTCGCCGGGTGCTGCGGTCGGGCGGACGCCTGCTGCTGGTCAATTTCAGCAAGCAGGGCCACCGGCTGACCTGGTGGGAGAGGGCCTATCGGCTGACGCCGGATTGGCTCGTGGCCTACCTCTTCGGAGGCTGCCGGCCGGTGTTGGCCGAGTCCTACGTGCGTGCGGCCGGATTTGAGGCGGTGGAGCGGACGTTCATTCCCGGCGGGCTCCACTCGGAGATCATTCTGGCGCGGAAATAGGCGGGCTGGCGGCCGTTGGGGGCGGCCGGCGCGTGGGCTTTCCTGTCGGAGTTAAAATCAGTATAATAGCCGGGCGCGGAGGAGGTGACAGGCTTGCTTGCGATTCGGCTGACACGTGTCGGAAAAAAGAAGCGGCCGCAGTATCGAGTGGTGGTGATCGAGAAGCGGCGCGCGCGGGACAGCAAGTTCGTCGAGGTGGTGGGAACCTACGACCCGGTCAAGCACCCAGCGGAAATCCACCTCAAGGCCGATCGCGTCGAATATTGGCTCAGTCAGGGCGCTCAGCCTTCGGACACCGTGCGCAGTTTCCTGCGCCGGCAGTCGAGCTAAGGCAATTGTTCCGGGAACTCTCTGCTGAAAGTCGGCACTTGTGGCCATTCTGGGTTGGGCGGAGGGGGCGCCGTGAAAGAGCTGGTCGAGCAAATTGCCAAAGCGCTGGTGGATAATCCTGACCAAGTTCAGGTGCGGGCCGTCGAGGGGGAGCAGGTGACCGTGCTGGAGTTGCGGGTCGCGCAGAGCGACCTGGGCAAGGTGATCGGCAAGCAAGGGCGAACGGCGCGGTCGATCCGGACCATCCTGAGCGCGGCGGGCACGAAGCTCCGCAAGCGCTTTACCCTGGAAATCCTGGAGTAGCGTGGGGTCGGGCCGGCGGGCAGAGCCTCCCTCTGCGGGGGCGGCCGAGCCGCGACGCACGGTGGCGCGTGTCGTCAAATCGCAGGGGCGACGCGGCGAGGTAGCTGCCGAGATTCTCACCGATTTCCCCGAGCGTCTGCTCGGATTGCGGCGGGCTTGGCTCTGGGACGGAGTGGGCGCGCCCGAGCCGGTCGAGGTCGAGAAAGTCTGGTTCCACAAGAAGTCTGTCGTCTTCAAGTTTTCCCGCGTGGACTCAATCGCCGCGGCGCAGGCCCTGGTGGGGCGCGAAGTGCAGGTGGACGAGCCGGCGACACTCCCGGCCCACACCTACTTTGTCAGCGACCTAGTGGGCTGCCGGGTGGTTAACCTCAAAAGCGGGGCCGAGCTGGGCCGCGTGCGCGCGTTTGTCGAAACCAGCGGCACCGACCTGCTGGCGGTTGAGGATGCCAGCGGGCGCGAACTGCTCATTCCCTTTGCCCAGGAAATCTGCCGCCGCGTGGCGCCCGAGGAGAAGCTGATCGAAGTGGTGCTGCCCGAAGGGCTGGCGGAGTTGAACCGCTAGGCGGGAATGGCTTACCTCGGGTCGCGCCCTGGGGTAGACTCGTCGGCTGTGACCTTCGACCTGATTACGATTTTCCCGGAGTTTTTCACCGGGCCGTTTGCGCACGGCATTGTGCGGCGGGCGCACGAGGCCGGCCGGATTACCATCCGCATACACGACCTGCGGCAGTTTGCCCGCGACAAGCATCGCACGGTGGACGACCGGCCGTTTGGCGGCGAAGAAGGGATGGTGTTGAAGCCCGAGCCGGTTTTCGCCGCGGTCAAAGAGGTGCTGGCCGGAGCCGGGCCGGAGGCGCACGGCCGTACAGCTATCGTCCTGCTTTCGGCGCAGGGCAAGCTGTTCACGCAAGCCGTGGGGCAGGAACTGGCTCTGCGCGAGCGCGTGGTGTTGCTGTGCGGACGCTACGAAGGCGTGGACGAGCGCGTCAGCGAGCACTTGGCCACACACGAGCTCTCGATCGGGGACTACGTGCTGAGCGGGGGCGAGCTGGCGGCGGCAGTGGTAGTGGACGTAGTGACGCGCCTCGTGCCGGGTGCGCTGGGCGATGAGCGCAGCGCGGTGGAGGAGTCGTTTACGTGTGCGGCCGAAGCGCGCGTGGCCCGCGGCGGCATCCTCGACTGTCCGCAGTGGACGCGCCCGGCGGAGTTCCGCGGCTGGCACGTGCCGGAGGTATTGCTGTCCGGGCACCATGAGGAGATTCGCCGCTGGCGGCGTCGCAAGGCGCTGGAAAAGACGCTGCGCAACCGCCCGGAATTGCTGGCGCAGGCGGAGCTCGACGCGGAAGACCGCCGGCTGCTGGAGGAGCTGGCGGCCAACCCCGAGCCGGCAAGCACGAATCAGAAATCCTGAGAGGAGTTATGTTCCGCTACGAAAGGGTGGCTGGCGGGTTGCTAATTCTCATGGCGGCGGCGAGCCTGCTGGCGCAGGGAGCCGGCCAGAGCGTGCGGGGCGACGTGGTGGACCACGTGCTACTGCTCCTGCCCGGAGAGGCCCCGGCGCGGTTTGTTGGGCCCGACCTGCGCGTCCGGGAGCTGCGTTACACGGTGGGGGAAGCGAGCGGGAAAGCCCCGCGCGTGAAAGGCTCATTGACCTTTTCCCGCAAGAGCAGCCTGCGCGAGAAGCTGAGCGAACTATTGAAGAGAGAGATCCCGTTTGAGATGGTGGTTTACTACCTCGACGCCGAAGAGCTCGTACGGCTGCGTTTCGAGGGGGTCAAGGTCGTGGGCGGGGAGAAAAATGGCTGGCGGTGGACAGCCGCGAGCGTCGAGACCACGCGCTAGAGTGTCCATGAGCAGAGAGGCTAGGCGCGGGGCGGGTTTTCAGCTATACTGGGCGTTTTGATCCCAGCCTGCGGGAGCTTCCCGATGTCGGCCGTAGACAAAGTAGCAGCTTCACAATTGCGCGCCAAACTGCCGCCGTTCAAGCCCGGCGACACCGTGCGCGTCTTCGTGCGTATCAAGGAAGGCGACAAGGAGCGCACCCAGCCCTTCGAGGGCATCGTCATCGGGCGCCGCGGCCGCTCCGTCCAGGAAACCTTCACGGTGCGTAAGGTGAGTTTCGGGATCGGCGTCGAGCGTATTTTCCCCGTGCATTCGCCGACCATTGAGCGCATCGAGATCTTGCGGCCAGGCAAAGTACGCCGAGCCAAGCTCTACTACTTGCGGGGCGCCACGGGCAAGCGCGCCCACCGCATCAAGGAAGGTGCGGCCCTGGAAACTCCTGCCGAGACGCCCGCGGAAACCCCGGCCGAAAGTTAAGGCTTGGGCGGCGGGGGCTCCCGCCGCAGCGGCCCCACCTGAATGCCACCCTTCTGCCGCTGTTCTTCCTGCTCGGCCAGCTCCTGACACCAGGCGCGCCAGGCGCGCTCGAGCTCTCCGACCGAAGTCCCGTAGACCAACTGCAAGTTGTCGACGAAGAGGTCGGGGCGCTGCGCTACCAAGCGCAACAGTTGCCGGATGGCGCCCAGCCCACCGCGCAACTCGACCAGGTACTTCACCGCCCAGTAGCCGACAGCGGGCTCAGGCGGCTCAAATCGCGCCAGCAGCAACCCTGCCCGTTGGGCTACGAGGCCGGCGGTCGGGGCCGGGAACTCCTGCCGGGTCAGGTGGGCCAACAAGCCTTCCTCGAGCCAAGCGGGCAGGCGGTTGCCGCCGGCGAGGTAGTGGATGGCGTAAAGCACGAGCCCTTGCTGCACTTCGTGTTCGATGGCTTCTTGGGTGGGGTTGCCGGGCCAGGCGAGGGGGGAGAGCAGGAAGAAGCCGCTGTGGACATAGCTGGGCACGACGCGGGCTGAGGTTTCCCCGCCCGCGCGCAGGGCAAGCTCGCGCGGCGAATGCACGAGATGTATTTCCACGCGCTCGACGTTTTCCAGTTGGTCGGCGAAGGTTTTCATCCGCGCGGCAACGTCGCGGACGCGCTCGGCCATGCCCTCGTCGGCCGGATCGGTAAAAGTGACGAAAATGCCAGTGGCCGATTCCTGTGCCCGCGCCCCTGCGGCGGCTGCGCTCAGAGCCAGCGCCGCGATCGATACATGGGCGAGAACTTTGCGCATCTCTCTTCGCCTCTTGCCCCGTGTGATATTATCCCCCGCGCACGGGAGACTGCACGAGAAATTCTCCGGCTCTGGCACGAGTTCGGGAACGGAGTTCGGTGGCGGGGAACTGCAGCCGGCGGTACGAGCGGATGGCCTGGCAGCGCGGCTTTCGCCGTGTGGCTGGCACCGATGAAGTCGGCCGCGGGGCATTGTTCGGTCCGGTGGTGGCGGCGGCAGTGATCCTCGATCCGAAGCGGCGCATTCCGGGGCTGGATGATTCCAAACGCGTACCGCCGCGGCGTCGGCTGGAGCTAGCAGAAAAAATCCGTGCCCGCGCGCTCGCCTGCGCCGTGGCCTACGTGAACCCGGAACGCATTGATGCCTGGAACATCTACCAGGCCTCGCGGCAGGCGATGGTGGCCGCGCTCGGCCAGCTCTATCCCGTTCCGGACTTCGTTCTGAGCGACGCGCTGCCGCTCCAACTGGGCGATCTACCCTGCCTGACGTTGATTCACGGGGATGCGCGCTCGGTGTCGATTGCGGCAGCTTCGATTCTGGCCAAAGTGGAGCGCGACGCGTTGATGGCCGAGCTCGATCAACTCTTTCCTGACTACGGGCTGGCCCGGCACAAGGGCTACGCCACACGCGAGCACTTGGAAAAGCTGCGCCAGCACGGACCGACGCCGCTCCACCGGCGGTCGTTTGCCCCGGTGCGGGCGTGTTCTGACTGGGTGTACGCGGCCGAGCAGGAGCCGCTGCCGTTCTAGTCGCCGCGGCACGGCCGCTAGCCGGGGACGTTTGCGCGAGACAGCCCGTCGCTATCGGCCTGCATCCTATCTCGTTGCACGCCAAGCCGTTGCCCGTTCCGCCACTTGCCTCATCTAGGTGGATATGCTAGCTTGCCCAGACGATAACTTCACGCCATCTCCGCGCACTCGTTCGGCCCGGCGCCGAGGAGTGTGAGCCGAAACTCGGAACGTATCTGTGGCGATCAACAAGGCCAAGATCGTAGAAGCGGCGCAAAAGCTGGTCACGCAAGGCCGGCTCAAAGAGGCTATTGCCGAATACCAGAAGATTCTGAGAGAGGAGCCGAAGGAGTTGAATGCGCTCAACACCATCGGCGACCTCCACGTCCGCATGAACAACACCCCCGAAGCTCTGCGGTATTTCACCACCCTGGCCGACCTCTACGTAGGAGAAGGGTTCCTGGTGCGCGGGATCGCGATGTACAAGAAGATTTCGAAGCTGGATCCCGCCAACGTCGCCCCCAGTGAACGCCTGGCTGAGCTGTTCACGATGCAGGGCTTGTTTACCGAGGCGCGGGCACAGTATCTGCAGGTGGCCGAAGCCTACCTGAAGAATAAGAAGGCGCCCGAAGCGATCAAAATCTTGCAGAAGGTGGTCGACCTCGAGCCGGATAATCTCCAGATCCAGCAGCGCCTGGCTCATCTCTACCAGGAACATGGCCGCAAGCAGGAAGCAGCTGAGATCTTTCACCATGGCGCCGAGCGGCTCCTGCACCGCGACAAACCCCAAGAGGCCTTGAAGTGGCT
>JACQTG010000090.1 GCA_016210895.1 Acidobacteriota bacterium | reverse complement strand
TCTGGATGTCGTTGAGCCGGCGGACGACCTGCTCGAACCAGGGCTGCTGACTCTGGATCGAGCGCCGGCCGACCGAGCCCATCTGGCTCCAGGCGGCGACCATCTGCTGCCAGATGGCGCTGACCTGGGCGAGCGCGGTCTCGTAGTCGAGGCGAAACTGCTCGAAGTCGCGGATGACGCGGCGCATTTCGGCGAAGCCCTGGTCGGCGATCTGTGACGCCTGGCGCTTGAGCTTGCCGCGACGCAGCGAGCCGAAGAGCACGCCGACCAGCGCCCCGATGGCGGCGCCAATCGGCCCGGCGAAGGCGCCGAGGAAGGTTCCGGCGAGCGCGCTTGAGCCGCCAATGAGCGTGCCCAACGCGCCGCCGGCGAGAAAGCCGCCCAGGCCGCCCAGCGCCACGTTGCCGCTGCGGATGCCGGCGCCGGCGAGTCCGAAGCCGGCGAGACCCAGCAGACTTGCCACGCCCCCCAAGCTGGCCACCCCGCCAAGCGGGGCGCCGCCCAGACCGGCAATGCGCCCGGCGGGGCCGAGAATCAGGCCCAGACCGAGGCTCGGTAATCCGCCAAAGCTCGCCGGGAAGGTGGAGGGTGTGCCGCCGAAGAGTCCGCCTGAGGCAGGCCCGAGGATTCCGCCGAGCAGGCCGCCCACGAGCCCGCCGACGCCAAACCCTCCAGGCGCGCCGCCGAGCGACTGAAGTCCACTGAGCCAGCCCGCCACCATGCGGCGAACGACGCCGAGGAAGAAATCGAGGAAGTCGGCCCAGAGGCGCTTCAGGGCGTCGCGCAAGGAGCGCGCGCCGGTGAAGACGCTGCGGAAGAAGCCGGAGAAGAGCGGCGCGAGCCCGGCGAAGAGTTGCCGCTGGGAGTCGAGGAAGCTGCGGGTGGAGTCGGCCACCAGGCTGCGGGAGAGAGTCAGCTTGTCGAGGACGGCGACGAAGGACTGATCGAGCTGCTTGAAGGCGCCCGTGCCGGCGGTGCCGAGTTGGTCGAGCTCGCGGCGCAGGGCGGTGAGCTGTTCGGCACCCTGGGTTTCGACTTCGATGCGGAGCTCGACGCGGCCAGCCATTACGAGAGCTCCTTGTGGCAGCGGGCGCAACGCTGCGCCGAACGCAAGTTGGCGGCTTCGCAGTGGGGGCAGAAACTGTGGCGGCGGAGGAAGCGTGCGCGGGCACGGGCGAGCGCCTGCAAGCCTTGGAGTTCGAGGGCGCTGAGTGCGCGCGGGCCCAGATGCAGGTAGTGGAGTTGCGCGTCGAGCTCGAACAGGTAGTCGAGCCAGAGGTGATAGGCGAGCGGAATCTGGCGGGCCGGTGAGTCGTGCGCGCGGTTGAGCCGCTCGGGATTGAGGGCGGAGGCGCGCAGGCGCGGCACGCTATGGCTTCGGTCGGGTGTGGCCGCGTCGCAGAGGAGTTGGTAGGCATAGTTCTCGACGGCGGCAAGATCGCGGCCGGGGTGGACGGGAGCAGCCACCGAGACGGCGGGGGCGAGGCTCACAGGCTCACCTCCTCGACGGGAGCAGGTGAGCCAGCCTCGGGCGGCGTTGCTTCGCCGAAGAGCGCCTGGACGGCGGTGCGCTTGTGCCAGGCGTCCATGTGGTCTAGGAGTTGCTCCCTGGAGGCTGGAGGCTGGCTATGCAACGAGTAGCCTTCGACGGAGAGAATCAGGCGGTCGTAGAGGCGGCAGAGGGCGGGGAGGCGCGAAGGGATGAGGGTTCGGGCGGCGCGGCGGCCGCGGACGATGAGGGTGTCGGCGAGGAGGCGGCGGTAGTGGCGCTCGTCCTCGGCGGTCGGCGGGCGGAAGATGTGCACCAGGCGCGGGTAGGCCTGCCCGGCGACGATAGCTTCAAGAGTCACAGGGATTTGTTCCGCCTGGAGCGGGAAGTCCGCGGTGGCATCCCTCGACTCCGCCCCTCGACTGGGCTCGGGGCAGGCTCGGGATAAAGGCGCCACCGGGCTCAGCGCGGAAATTTCATCCGGCGATGAAACTGCGCCCGGCGTGGGTGAGTGCGAGTCAGCCGGGGCGACAAGCGTCAGAGCGCGGACGGCGGCTTCTTTGTGGGCGAGCGGCACGAGTTCGTGCCAGTCGGCCTCTGCCTTGAAGGTGTAGCCTTCGAGGCTTTGCGCCAGGCGGTCCCAGAGCAGCGTCGCGGCTTCGACGCTGTGCAGCTCGAGCTTGTAGCCCGCTCCGTCGCTCGAAGCCTCGGCGGCCTCGTGCAGCGGAACTTCTTCGACGGCCATGGCGAGGGCGGCGTCGTAGGCGAACCAATCCTCGGCCGTCGGCGGACGGAGGCGGTGGCGGACGCGGTAAGTTGAGTTGCCGAGGCTGACCTTGAGCGGGATGAGGAGCTCAGCGGGCGCCAGCTCGAGTTTTGCGTTTTCAGTCATCAGTTCTCAGTGGCCCGGCGCCTGGCCCACCCGCCCGGTCTGCGAGGCGGCCAGGGCAGCCAGCTGTCGATCCCCAGGTTGAGTGCCGCCGCACTGAACGTCGGGGCTTCCCGCCGAGCGGGATCTTCGCTCGGCTGCGCCTCGCTCCGAAAAGCCCTGACCCGCTGGAGACCTCCTTGGCGAGCCGAGCCATCACCGGGCCCAAATGCGGTTCTGTCATCCTGAGCGGAGCGAAGGATCTGCTTTTCAGCAAGCAGATTCCTCACTGCGTCCTGACTGCGTCGGGCCTTGCTCGGAATGACAGACTTCGGCGTGCTGCTCCACATGGTCGGTGGCCAAAGCGCCGAGCGGGCGGGGATCAGAAAGCCAGCCCACAGCGCAAAGGGCGGGGTCGGAATGACAGGGTGGAGGGTCGCGCTTCGCATCATGGGTTAGGCCAGGAAGCTGGGTTCGGTGTTGGTGACGGTGAGTTCGAGCACTTCGAGGCCGGGCTGCTTGAGCACGCCGGCCTCGCTGATTTCGACCCGGTAGACGATGTGGTTGCCCTCCAGGGTGTCGTCGAGGGCGGTGATGCGCACGGCGGGGAGGCGCACGAGGGCGCGGTGTTTTTCCGGCCCGGGGCCGATGGTGTCGCCGGCGAGGTCAATCTGGAGCTCGCGCACGGTGTCGTTCAGGAAGAGCGTCAGGACGTCGTCGGATTCTTTGGCGAGCAGCGTCAGCGCCGCCGAAACTCTGCGCGGGCCATACCAGATGCGCCCGCGAAACTTCCCCGAGCCGGGGTGGTAGCCGAGGTCGGACTGCAGGTTCTGCGAGACCGCGACCGACCAGTCGAGCACGCGGTCTTTGATCGAGACCGGCGCGCCCTGCGGGCCGAGCCGGATGTCGGCGTCGGTGCCGAGCAGATAGGACTGCGCAGTGAGTGCAGGCAGCGGGCTCAGAGCACCGTCCACGGTTTGGCCCGAGCCAATCCAGTTGGCGGTGAGCGAGGCGAGGTCGCGGGCGCGCCCGGCGAGGGTGAAGTCGTTGCAGGCGAGCGAGACCAGGCGACGCTTGAGGTCGGCGGTCAGCTCTTCGTAGACGGTGGTGGTGGGCGCGTGCTTCGACACGGCCGGGTCGGCGAAGGTGAACTTGTGCTCGTAGGCGGAAGGATTGCCGCCGGGGTTGGGTTGCGTAGTGGTGATCTTGCCCATCGCGAAGGCAGCAACCCAGGCCACGGTCAGAGAGCTGGCATCGAAGCTGGTCGAGCGGCGGAGGTCGCGGGCGAGCTCTTCGAGCTCGGTCGAAAACTCGTGACCCTTGCCGACGCGGTCGAGGTCGCTGCGATAGTCCTTGGCAATCTTGGCCACTTCCACCGCGGGCGCGACCACGCGCCGGTTGAGGTCGGGATCGGCCAGCGGCGTGCCGTAGGCCGTCTCCTTC
>JACQTG010000076.1 GCA_016210895.1 Acidobacteriota bacterium | reverse complement strand
GCCCATGGGGGCTTCGCCCGGGCCGAAGGTCACGTGAGGCGGCCGGGTGGCGTAGAGCTCGGGCAGTGGCTCCGGCTCGACGGTTGGCGGTGCGGGGGGCGGCGCAGTGGCCACCGGCTCCGGCGCGGGCGGCGCGGCGGGATGGGCGTTGGCGGCTTTGGCGAGCCACTCCTGGATGGTGGCGAGGGTGGCCGAAGGGTCCTTGAAGGGTTTGGTCAGCCGGCCGTCAGCGCGCACGCGCTGCGCTTCCTTCTCGTCGTAGGGCTCCATCGTGCTCGCCAGCAGGAGCACGGGCACGTGGGCGAAGTGCTCGCTGTTCTTGACGTACTCGCACACTTCGAAGCCGCTGCGCACGGGCATGAACACGTCGGCCAGGATCAGGTCGGGTTTGATATCGGCGAGCCTGCGCACAGCGTGCTCGCCATTGCCGACGGTGACCGCGTCAATACCCGCTTCTTTCAGGATGTGCGCGACGGTCCGTTGGATGTTGAGACTATCGTCGGCTACCAGTACCCTGGCCGGCAACGCTTCCTCCCGTGGAGGCAGGCAACATTAGGGCAATGCTAAAGGCTGGGGCGCAGCAAGTCAAGCCTGCTAGTACACAAGGGCCTTGTGGGCGGCGGGTGAGAGGCGTTGGCCAACCAGCGGGGTTTACCAGAAGGGAACCAGGGCGCGCCAGAAGCCCTTCTTCTTGCTCGAGTCATCTCCTCCGGCGCCGTCGTTCGGCTTGGCCACGTTGGGATTGTTCGCCGCCACCCGCGCCACCAGGATCTCCCGCTGCGCTTCGATTTCTTCCGGCGAGGCCGGCGGCGGTTTCCGCTCTTGGGTATCGAGCACCGGCGGGCCGAGCCGGGCGCGGGCCAGCGAGGTGTCCGGCTTGCCGCTGAACATGCCAAAGACCCGTCCGAGCAGACCCTTCTTGTACTGGGCCATCAATTCGCGTTCCTGCTGGCGGCGCGCAAGAATGTCCGGGCTGGGCTCGGGGATGGGTTTGTTGAGAGCGACGAGTTCTTTCTTGGCGTCGGCGGCGCGGCCGCTCAGCGGATGCTCCTCGACGAGCAGGGCGTAGTAGAAGGCGGCGCGTTCGGGGTTGGGCAGGCCCGACTTCTGGAAGGAGCGAGCGGCCATCCAGATGGCCTCGTCGCGTCCGGAGTAGTTCGTGTATTTGGCGATCAGCTCTTCTAGGCGCGAGGCCGCGGCCACATAGCTCTGCTTGATGTAATAGAAGCGGCCGATGCGGAAGTCACTCTCGGCCAGCACTTCCTGGACTTCCTTCAGCTTGACGGCGCCGTCGGCGGCGTATTCGCTGTCGGGGTAGTCGGTGAGCAGGATTTGGAATTCGCGCTCGGCGCGGCGGCCATGGGTGCGGTCACGGTCCGGCTTTTCCAGTTGTCGGTAACGGGTCATCGCCGCTTGGTACTGGGCGTAGGCGGCATGGGGCGAGTTGGGGAAGAAGGTGATGAAGTCCTTGTACTCGATCTCGGCGTGCGCCAGGCCGGTCGAGCCGCCTTCCGCATACCAGGAGTCGGCGATGGCGAGTTTGGCGCGGTCGAGGTAGTCACTGTCGGGATAGGCGTTGATCAGGGTTTGCAGGGTCAGCCGCGCAACTTCGAAGCGTTTGTTCTTGATGTCTTCGAGCGACTTCTCGAACAGCACCCGGTCGGGCTCCTGGGAAGCGCTGAGGTCGGGCGCGGCGTGCTGGTGGCGATGGCAGGCGGTGCTGCCTAGGACTAGTACCGCCGTCACGGCGATCAGAGAGAGAGGAGCCTTGCGTAAGACCTTCATCGGTTAACTAAGGCTTGGGCACGGCGGCGAGCGAAGCCGCCTGCCGGAGCTGCAACAGGGCTTCCTTAGGACTGGGGGCGTGGAAAATCGATGTACCCGCCACCACGATGTCCACCCCCGCTCGGACTACATCGCCGATAGTATCTAACCCCATTCCACCGTCAATTTCAATACGAAAGTGCAAATTCTCGTCCGCGCGCCGCTCCACCAGCTGCCGTACCTTGTTCAGGCTATGGGGAATAAACTGCTGCCCACCAAAACCCGGGTTCACTGACATTATCAGCACGTAGTCCACCAAACCGAGTACTTCGCTCAAGCTCGCCACCGGCGTCGCTGGGTTCAGCACCGCGCCTGCTTCCACCCCCGCGGCGCGAATCGCGTTCAGCGTGCGGTCGAGGTGCCGGCAGGCTTCCTGGTGCACCGAAATCATATCCGCGCCCGCCTCGACGAACGCCTCCAGCTGCCGGTCGGGCTCTTCAATCATTAGATGACAGTCGAGCAGCAGGTCGGTTGCTTTCCGCAGCGACGCCACCACCGGCGCGCCGATGGTCAGGTTGGGAACGAAGTGGCCGTCCATCACGTCCACGTGGATGATGCGCGCCCCGGCTTCCTTCACCGCCTGAATCTCCTCCCCCAGGCGGGCGAAATCCGCCGCCAGAATCGACGGCGCAATCTCGACGCTGTTTACGTCTCTAGACGACATCGGTCGTCAAAACCACCTACGAACAGCGACGCTGGAGGTGTTTCGGGAGTCGACGCAGGTGGTGAACCGGCCAACGCTATATCCCAGGCAGTTCGGCATCCTCTCCTCGCGCCCCATTCTAGCACGCCCCCGCGCCGGCTGGCACGGGCATCCCGCCCGTGTCTTGAACTCCAGAACTCTAGGCTGGGTAGCAGCGCCAACGACTGCGGCCTATTCCGCGGTCGCCGGCTCGAAGCGGTCGCCGGTTTTGACGTGCAGTCCGTTGATGAACTCGCGCGCCGTCCAGCGCTTGCGCCCCGCCAGTTGTACCTCCTCCACGGATAACCACTCCGAGCCCGCAGCGCCGCACGCCACGTAGAGCTTGCCGCTCTCGACCACCAGAGTCCCCGGCGTGGCTGCGTGCCCGTCGGGCGGCTCGGCCGGCACCGCCCACCAGACGTGGCAGAGCTCGCCGCGAAAGCTGGTGTAGGCGCCCGGCCAGGGCACCAGTCCCCGCACGCGGTTTGAGATGTCCCGCGCGGGCCAGCTCCAATCAATCCGGCCGTGCTCTTTCTTGAGCAGCGGCGCCTTCGTCGCCTGGGCATCATCTTGCGGCCGCGGCTGAAGCGTGCCCGCGGCGAGGCCGCGTAAGGTTTCGACCATCAATTCTGCGCCGAGTTCCGCCAGCCGCGCGCCGAGCGTTACCGCCGTGTCGTCGTCGCGGATGGCTTCTTCGCGCTGGAGAAAAATCGGCCCGGTATCGAGCCCGGCGTCGAGCCGCATCGTCGTTACGCCCGTGCGCGTCTCCCCGCGAACGAGAGCCCAGTTCACCGGCGCTGCGCCGCGGTACTTTGGCAGCAGCGAGGCGTGCAGGTTGATCCAGCCGTGCCGCGGCCGCTCGAGCAGTTCCGCCGGGATGATTTGCCCGTAGCCGACGATGACCACCGCCTCCGGGCCGAGCTCCTCGAGCAGACGCGGACCGGCTTCCCCTTTCATCCCTTTTTCCGGCTGCTCGACCCGCAGGCCGAGCTTCCGTGCCGCCAGCTTCACCGGGGGTGCTGCCAGCCTCAGCCCGCGGCCCTTGGGCCGGTCGGGCTGAGTGATGACCGCAGCGACATCGAACTTCTCCCGCACCAACGCCGCCAGCGTGGGCACGGCAAACTCCGGCGTCCCGCAAAACACCACACGCATCGCCCCGCATTATCCCCGCCCACGCCCCCTTTGGGTAGGCCAAGCCCTTGGTAGCGGCGACGAAGGCCGAGGGCCGGAGGTAGCTCAAGGGATTCGTTGCCTTCGTCGTCGGTCTCTTCTCGAGGCGGACAATCCGGCGAGGAATGCGCCGTGACATGTGCCGGTTTCCAACCATCCCGGCATTCCTCGCCGCTACAGCCCTATCGCTGAGCCCGGTGGCACCTGTCACCGGGAAACTCCCCAGTCCGGAAGAGGTGCGGAGTTTACCCCGAGCCTTGCCGAGGGGCACCCGCCACCGGGACACGCTCGCCCCCTGGTGGCAACAGCACTCTGGGCGTATGATGGCCCGCGCAGACTTGCTGACCGCTACCGAATGCCGGGGGCAATCATGAAACGTTTCAGCCTCTTGCTCGGATCCTCCCTGCTCGCCTGCGCACTGCCTCTTTGCGCGCAGCACGAGCACCACAAGATGGCCCACCACCGGGCCGCCACCGAGGCTAGGCTAGACGTTCAGGATGATCCGGCGGCGCACGTGCTGACCCTTCGCGTCGGCCCGCTCGACCTGCCCGCGCGCTCCAACCACTACGCGGTCGCCCAGGCCCCCGACTTCTTCTACGAAATCCCCTTCGACGGTTGGCTCATCGCCTACCATCCTCGGCTGGTCAATGCCGCGGGCGCGCCACTCCCCGGCAGACTCCTCCACCACGTCGCCGTCTACAACACCGCCCGCGCCGACTTCCTCTGCCCGGCGAAGCAAGAGCACATCTTCGGCTCGGGCGGGGAGATGAATGACTGGCCGGCGCTGCCCGGCTTCGGCTACCGCGTCACGCGTGGCGACCCCATCCGCGTCAACACGATGTTCTACAACCCCACTGACACAAACTATCCCTCCACCTATCTGGAGCTCCGGGTCGAGTACCGCCGCCCGACAGATGCCGAGGCGCCCTTGCAGAATGTCTATCCCGCCTGGTTTGATGTGCGCGAGTGCGGCCCCTCGGGCTATGACCTGAAGCCGGGCGAAAACATTCACAGCGGCGAGTTCACGCTCCGCTACTCAGGTCTCCTGCTCGGCGTCGGCGGGCACTTGCACGACTACGGCCAGCGCCTCGTGCTCGCCAACGCCACCCGCAACGAGGAAATCGCCACCCTCCACACCACCCTTAATCCCGAGGGCCTCATACTCTCGATGCCCGTCGTCACTTTTGCCGAGCGTGGTGGCTACCGGCTGAGCCAGAGTGAACTCGTCAAGGTCACCGCCTATTACGACAACCACACGCGCAAGGCGCTGCCCGAAGGTGCCATGGGCATCGTCGTGGGCTACTTCCTCCCCGACGACGACGCCCAATTCGCCGCTCTGGCGCGCAACTCCGCCCGCAACCGCTAGGCACACCAAGACTGACATCTCCAATCAATTCTTCCCCTTCGTGCTGAGCCCGGTGGCTTGTCCTGAGCCAAGTCGAAAGGCACCCGCCAAGTGGTAGCGGCGACGAAGGCCGATGCGTGTCAGGCCCTCTGGGTGCACTTTCAGCCTTCGTCGTCGGTCTGTGGAGCAATACGCCGAGCCCGGTGGCACCCGCCACCGGGGAACTCCGGAAGAGCAATCGGCTTATCAGAGTTTTGTCAATACAATCGTCACGCCGGCGAGCACAATCAAGCCCGCCACCAGCCGGTGGAACCACACCAGCGACAGCCGCGCTACCAGCCGCCGGCCCACCAGATTCCCCGCAAATGCCGCCGCAATCACCGCCGCCAGATACGGCCACGCGCCAGCGAACTCCGCGTGGTAGCTGGCGAGGTAAACCGGTATGCGGCTGGCGTCAATCAGGCAGCCAATCGCCGTCCCCGTGGCGATAAAGGCCTCCTTGCTGAGGCCGTAGTTCAGCAGGTAGCCGCTGCGCAGCGCCCCTTGGTTGCCGAGCAGCCCGCCCAGCAGTCCCGCCAAGAATCCGCCCGCTTGGTCGAATCGCCGCGGGATCCGCCACTGGCGTTCCTTGGGCAGAAACTCGATTCCACCCAGAACGATGAGTAGCGCCCCCAGGCCGAATTCGAGCCCCGTGTAGCCCGCCTGCTTCTGCAGCAGCGAGCCCAACACCGCCCCCAGAATGCTGGCCAGACCAAACCGGCGCACGATCCTGCCCTCGATACTCTGGCGGAAGAGCCCCAGGCGGAACAACCCGTTGGCGAAGTGGACGACGGCGACGAGGAAGACCGCAGTCTTGATGTCGTAGGCGAGAAGGAACAGTGGTGTCAGCGCCGTGCCCAGCCCGAAGCCGCCGGCCACAACCACCGCCGCGATTACCAGCGCCGCCCCACACAAGACCAACAGCGTCGTCAGCTCCACCTGAGAGAGCCTCCTCCCGCCCTAGGTGAATTCATCTGTCCAGAAGAGGCGCATGCCCGCCACGCGGTAGCGGCGACGAAGGCTGATCCGCACCCGGCAACGGGGCCTAGCAATCGCCTTCGTCGCCGGGCTGCTCACAGCTTTGGCAACCGCCGTTGTCCGGAACAGGTGCTCGGCACGCGCTTATCCGTGTGACGTTGGCCGTGCTCGCCGCTGCTCAACCTTTCCTCGCTCCCAGGGCAAGTAAGCCTGGGCCTGAAATTTCTCGTTCAAGGCTCGCACCACGCCGGTCAACTGTTTCTTGGCAGCTTCCGCCGTGAGCTTCTTCCCGCGCAAGCCGACCCGCCGCGCCCAGTGCGCCCAACTCTCGAGCCACTTGGCGTGTGCGCCGCTTTCGGTGTGGAACTCTTCCCCGTGCACCAGCATCCGGTCCTCGAGTTCTCGCGCCGCGCGACTGAGTGCCTTCGACTTTCCCCCGCGGTAACCCGGCAGCCGGTCGGTGCGCAGGCGGCCCGCTCCCTCGACTCGCGCCAGCAGCGCGCGGGCAGCGCGCGAGAGCGCACTGCGCTGCCAGGGCTCGCCGGCCGCGGCCACCGCCACCAGCGCTGGCCAGAGCCTGCGGTGGAGGAACGTAACCTTCCCGGAAACGAGTTTCACCGAGGTGACCTGCGGGTGGGCAGCCAGTCCCACCGCCACCCGGAAGATGGAGTGGCTCCCCGGATGCGCCCACCAGGAGCCATGAATGGCCTCGCCTGCCACCAAGCCCGCCACGCTCGGCAGCCGCGCATCGGTGAGCAACAGCAAGCCGTATTTCTGGAGTGCGGCCAGGACCGCCGCAAGCTGGGCCGTTTGTTCCGTCATGGGCAACCGCAAGGGCCGCAGGGCATCCGCCAGAGGGGTTTGCGCGTCCGGAAGAGGTGCGGAGCTCACCCCGAGGCTTCCCAAGGGGCACCCGCCTAGCCGCGTGGTCTCAGCGCTCCAACACCACCGCCGTGCCGCTGGCGCTCACCATCAGCATCCCGCCGCCCCCGCCGATGCTGATGGTTTCGTAGTCGAGGTCGGCGCCGACGATGGCCGTGGCGCCGAGCGCCCGCGCCTGCTCGCGCATCTCCTCCAGGGCAATCTCCTGCGCCTTGCGCAGCTCCTTCTCGTAAGCAGCGGAGCGTCCGCCGACGATGTCGCGGATGCTGGCGAAGAGGTCCTTGAACAGGTTGGCGCCGAGAATTGCCTGGCCGCTCACCAGACCCAGGTAGCGGGCAATCGGGTTACCTTCCAGGGTCGGCGTAGTGGAAATCAGCATGGCTGTCTACCCTCCAATCTGATTTGTCAATGTGTATCGGTGGCTTCCCCGTTGCTACCACTCGCCGGCCTTGACCGCCTTGCGCACCCGGCGGCGGATGAGGTCGCGCTTGAGCGCCGAGAGGTGGTGGATGAAGAGTTTGCCGTGCAGGTGGTCAATCTCGTGGCAGAAGGCACGCGCCAGCAGCTCCTCGCCGGTCTTGACGAACTCGCGGCCCCGGACATCGAG
>JACQTG010000084.1 GCA_016210895.1 Acidobacteriota bacterium | reverse complement strand
GTCGCAGCGGGGGCAATTCAACTACGATCGTGGAGACTCGAAAGAACAGGTCTTCCCGCAAAGCGCCGCTGGCGAGTTCTGACAGCGGGCGGTTCGAGGCTGACAGCACTCGGACGTCCACGCGGATAGGGGTCGTTTCCCCCACCGGTCGCAACTCCCCTTCATCCAGTGCCCGGAGAAGCTTGGCTTGCATGCCGAGCGGCATCTCGGCAATCTCGTCCAGGAAGAGCGTGCCAGCATGCGCCGCTTGGAACAATCCGCGGTGATCCATCACGGCACCTGTGAACGCACCCTTCCGGTAGCCAAACAGTTCGCTCTCCACCAGTTCTTGGGGAATCGCGGCGCAGTTCACCGGGATGAAGGGGCGATCCGCACGCGGGCTCGCTCTGTGGATGGCTCGGGCAAGCATTTCCTTTCCCGTTCCGGTTTCTCCCACCAGTAGCACGGGTGCTGAACTCTGCGCGGCCACCCGAGCGCGCTCCACCACCGCTTGCATGGCCGAGGAGCCCGACACGATGTGGGCAAAAGGTGATTCGCGGTCCCGCTGGGCCTCGAGTTGCGCCACACGTGCCTTCAGGTCGTAGAGCTCCATCAGGCGGGACACCTTCTTGAGAACGGTTTCTGCATCGAACGGTTTGGTGATGTAGTCTTCCGCCCCGCGCTTGATAGCTTCTACAGCGGTCTCGATGGTGCCGAAACCCGTCATCAGGATGACGCTTGTCTCGGGGTCGTGTTGGTGGACATAGTCGAGAACGTCCATCCCATCCATCATGGGCATCACCAGATCCACCAGCACGAGGCAAATGTTCTGTTCCCGAGAGAGCACGGCCACCGCCTCGGTACCGGACAGAGCCATGTGGACACAGGGGAAGTGTTGCTGCAGCAATTTGGTCAGGCTGGCAGCCAACACCTCGTCATCGTCAACCACGAGGATGCCACACAGTCGACTCTGACAGTGCTTGCTCATGGATTCCTCTCCGGCTGGCGGCCGGCATCACCGCGCGTCCCATCCAACAAAGGCAGTTGCACAATGACGCGGAGGCCACCTTCTGCACGATTCTGCAGGCAGACAGCGCCGCCGTGCTCCTCGGCGATGCTGCGGGCAATGGCTAAGCCGAGCCCGGTGCCTTGTCCCGCTGGCTTAGTCGTGAAGAAAGGCTCAAAGACGCGTGCCCTGATTGGCTCGGGGATTCCCGGGCCGTTGTCATCGATATAAATCAGAGCCTGACGGTCGGGCTTGATATTGCCGGAAATGCGGATCCGTCCTCCCCCAGGAATCGCATCGACAGCATTACTGAGGAGAGCGGAGAACATGGATTCAAGGTAGTTGCGGTCGCCCAGAAGACGGCAAGCCTGGAGTCCGTCCAATTCGATTCGCAGGTCGGCTTTCTTCAAGCTGAGACCCGGCCGAAACAAGGTGGTGACGCCGTCGATCACATCACACAACGAGATAGGCTTCTGCTGCAACTGAGGCCGGCGGGCAAATTGCAGCAGATTCTGTACGAACACCTGACAAAATCGAATCTGCTGCTCGATCGTCCTCAGTTCTGCGTTCTTGACTGAGTCAGGCAGTTGTTGCCCGAGCATCCGAAGTTGCAGGAGCATAGCCGTGAGGGGTGTGTTCAGATGATGAGCGGTGCCCGCCGCCATCTGGCCCATCAGGGTGAGTTTTTCCAGCTCCAGCAGTTTTTCGCGCATGCGCAAGCGCGGCCGGATATCCTGGGCTACTTCGAGGAAGAAGGGTGGCTGGTTGCCCAGGGGCGGAATGCGAGAGTAGCTGACAGCTACGGGAATCGCTTCGCCTGAAGCCGTCTGACGTTCCGTCTCAAAGTCCAACAAGCCCTGCTCGCCGGCAATTCGCCCCAGAATTTCTCTTAGTTCACCCCACCGGCGGGCAGGGACAGTGGGAAGCGCTTGTCCCACGGCTCGGCTGCGAGTGAACCCGTATAGCCGCGCGGCCGCCTCATTCCATTCCGCGACCACAAAGTTTTCGTCGAAGAGAACCACAGCCTCAGGCATGTGGTTCAGGATGGAACGGTAGCGTTCGAATGATTGTTCGAGTTCTTGTTCGTGGCGACGCCGCTCCCGCAGAACAAACCAGGCCGCCCACACCCCCACGAGCAGGGCCGAGGCGATTCCCCGCGTGATGTACAAATAGTGGAGGGTTGTATAGTCGAGATCGCGGAAGTATCGGTGCTCAATCAGCTCCCACAAAGAAAAGATTACGGCGAGCACGGTGAGGCAGGACAAGGCGAGCGTCAACAGGAACCACCGCGGGCCTGAGGCTTGGTTGCCTACACTCACGATCTGCCTCAATCCTGCCTGGCAGACAAGTTGTCGCCCACGGGGGAGCAATCGAGTGGCCACCCACACACCGCGACACAGGACCTATCTCCTTGGGAAGAAAAGGCTTGCCTGGCAGGAGTGGAATGGTCAGGCATAACGGCTACGAGTGTGGGTGTTCTCAACACCTGTGGGTGAATACACACAAACAAGGAAGTTGTGCAT
>JACQTG010000075.1 GCA_016210895.1 Acidobacteriota bacterium | reverse complement strand
TTCCGACACGGGCGGCGTCAGCAGCTTGCCATTGCGTAGCATGAAGAGATTGCAGGCGGCACCTTCGGCGACATGGCCGCTTTCGGTCAGCAGGATGGCTTCGTCGTAGCCGTTGCGCCGGGCTTCGTCACTGGCGAGCGCGCTGTTGACGTAGGCGCCGCAGATTTTTGCCCGGCCGGGGATGGCCGTGTCTTCGATCCGCCGCCAGGAAACCACACCCGCGTGCAGGCCGCGGCGGCTGTCCAGGTATTCGCCGAAGGGAAGGGCGATGAGGGCAAAGGCGTCCTTATCGTCGGGATGCACGCCGATGCGCTGAGCCGCTTTGTAGGCGAGCGGCCGGATGTAGAGGTTGGTCTGGAAGCGGTTGCGGCGCAGCAGCTCGACCGTGAGGTCGGAAAGCTCGGAAACCGCGAGCGGAAGCTCCAGATGCAGCACCCGGCAGTTGGCCTTCCAGCGCGCGTAGTGTTCCCGCGGCCGCATCAGGAAGAGCTCCTGCGGGCCGCTCTCCCAGTAGGCACGAATGCCCTCGAAGACACCGGTGCCGTAGTGCAAGGCGTGGGTCAAGATGCCTACGCGCGCTTCCCGCAGCGGCACAAAGCGGTTCTCAAAATAAACCAGGATGTCCGGGTTGGCTTCAGTGCTCATGAGAGCTCCTTGCACGGGCGGCTTCACGGCCGCGCAGCAACGCCCGCCGGTCCACGGCGAGCCACCGCTCCGATTTCACCTGCCGCTCCAGGGCGGTCAGCACGGCTTCTTCGGTGAACACGCCGATCAACTCCAGCAAAGCGCCCAGCATGACGATGTTGCCGGCGCGGGCTTCGCCCAGCTCGTCGGCCATTTGCGTGAACGGACGGACGAAGAAGCGCACGTCGTTGCGCGAGCAGTCGGCCGGCAACGCCTCACCGTTGTAGAAGGCCCAGCCGCCTGGAACGACCGTAGGGAGAAACTTGCGCAACGAAGGCTCATTCAGTGCCAGCAATACGTTGGGGCGCGACACCAGCGGGGAGTCGACCGGTTGTGTGGCCAGCCGCACGTGGCAGTGCGACGTCCCGGAGCGCATCTCCGGACCATAGGACGGCAGCCAGGAAACCTCCAGCCCGGCCTCCAGCCCCGCTTCGGCCAGTAACTGCCCCAGCAAGAGGACGCCCTGGCCGCCAAACCCCGCTACCTTGATGCGATAGTTGAGTGTCTGCACCGGCTTCTTGGTCGAAGCGGGCCGCGTCTGCAGACCCTCTTCAATCCCGAGAATCTTGGGGATCTCTTCGGCGGGCGGCGCGGGCGGCGGGCTGGCTCGCGGGGTCGCTTCCCGACTGTGGTCGCGGAAGACCCCGAGCGGGAACACCTTGACCATTTCCTCCCCCACCCAGCGCTGGGCCTCGACCGGAGTCATCTTCCAGATGGTGGGACAGGACGAGAGGATTTCAACCAGCGAGAAGCCCAGGCCGCGCACCTGATTTTCGAGGGCGCGACGCACGGCACGCGCCGCCTTCATCACCTGCTTGTTGTCGGCCAGGGCCACGCGCTCGAGATAGACGGGCGCTTCGAGTGTCGCCAGCAGCTCGCACATCCGCAACGGGTAGCCATCGTTCGCCGGGTCGCGGCCCCAGGGGCTGGTGGTAGTTTTCTGGCCGATAAGCGTGGTAGGCGCCATCTGTCCGCCGGTCATTCCGTAGATGGCGTTGTTGATGAAGAACACGGTCAGGTTCTCGCCACGGTTGGCGGCGTGGATGATTTCGGCCAGGCCGATGGCGGCGAGGTCGCCGTCGCCCTGATAGTCGATGACGATGCTCTCCGGCCGCGCGCGCTTGGCCGCCGTGGCCACTGCCGCCGCCCGCCCGTGCGCGGCCTGGATGTTGCCGACATCGAAGTAGTAGTAGGCGAAGACCGCGCAGCCCACCGGGCTGATGAAGATGGTGCGGTCCTGGATGCCCAGCTCGTCAATCGCCCGCGCGATCAGCTTGTGCGCCACGCCATGGCCGCAGCCGGGACAGTAGTGGGTCTGATGCTGCAGATCCGTCTTGCGCAGGTAGCGGTCGTAGAAGCTCTGCGGCTTCGTGTGCGTGACCGTGTAGCTAGCCAAGCAGCACCCGTCCTTCCCGGGCGGCAGCGCCCAGGTAGTGTTCCGCCTTCTCCCTCACAAACTCCAGGATTTCCTCCGCTGAGGGCACGTTGCCGCCCATGCGCTGGTAGAATTCGACCGGCGTGCCCGAATCGGGCGTGCGCGCCTGCACGGTCAGGCGCACGTCCTCAAGCAATTGCCCATTGCTCAGTTCGACCACCAAGAAGGCATGGGCCTGGCGGCTCAAGGCGAGCAGCGCGGCCGTGGGGAAGGGATAGAGGGTGATGGGTCGCAGCAGGCCCAGGGGCAATCCTTCAGCCCGCCCCTGTTCGACCACCGCCTTCAGGATGCGAGCGACAATCCCGTAACCCACCAGGATGAGCTCCGCATCGTTGGTGCGCCAGAGCTCGGCCCGGGCCTCGCGCTGCTCGGCCGAGCGGTACTTGGCTTCGAGCCGGTGGATGTGGGCTTCGAGCTCGTCCGGTTCGAGATAGATGGAGGTAATCAGATTGGCCCGGGTTTCGCCCGTGCCTTCCACCGCCCAACTCCCCGCCGAGCGGGGCCGTGCCACCCGCGTGGGGAACTCGACCGGCTCCATCATCTGCCCGATGTAGCCGTCGGCCAGCACGACCGCCGGGTTGCGGTATTCCTCGGCCAGCTCAAAGGCCCACCAGGTCAGGTCGGCCATTTCCTGCACCGAGCTGGGCGCGAGCACGAAGGTGCGATAGTTGCCGTGCCCGCCGCCCTTGACCACCTGGTGGTAGTCGCCCTGCTCGGGGGCGATGTTGCCCAGGCCGGGCCCGCCGCGCATGATGTCGGCCACGACGCAAGGCAGTTCGGCCCCGGCCAGGTAGCTCAAGCCTTCCTGCATCAGGCTGATGCCGGGCCCGCTCGAGGCGGTCATCGCCCGCACGCCGGCGGCGGCGGCCCCGTACACCATATTGATGGCTGCCACCTCGCTTTCCGCTTGCAGGAAAACGCCGCCTACTTGCGGTAGGTAGAGCGCCGCCGCTTCGGCGATCTCGCTGGCGGGGGTGATGGGGTAGCCGTAGAAAGCGCGGCAGCCACCCAGGATGGCACCCTTGATGATGGCTTCGTTGCCTTTGATCAGCTGTTTGGCCATCGCTCGTCTCAGGCGACCGCGCTTTTTCTTTCTTCCGAGGTCGTGGCTGCGGCTCGAAGCACGGTGATGGCTCCAGGCTCGGGACATACGAAGAAGCAGATCCCGCAGCCCGTGCACCCGCTGCCCAGATAGGCAACGGGGTGGAGGCCGGTGTGATTCAGGGTATCCGCCAGGCGCAGGACTTTGGGCGGACAGGCCTCGACGCACAAGCCGCAGCCCTTGCACTCTTCCGAATCCAATTCCAACAGGCCCCGATCGGCCTTTTCTGTGTGGCTCATGCTGCCGCCTCCAGGCTCACAGCCTCACGGGCCGGCAGGATGTGGGCGCGCATCGCCCACTCGGCCAGCTCCTCGCGGAACTTGGGATGGGCGATGCGGATCAGGGCCCGTGCGCGTTCCCGAACCGACAGGCCAAACAGGTAGGCCACGCCGTACTCGGTAACCACATAGTGGACGTCGGCGCGCGTGACCACCACT
>JACQTG010000074.1 GCA_016210895.1 Acidobacteriota bacterium | reverse complement strand
GGTCGGAGGGTTCGATGAGGTCGCGCGTGGCCTCGACCTGGCCGATTTCGACCAGGCCGAGCTGGGACTGCGAGTCGATGAAGCCGGGATACACCCACAGTCCGCGGGCATCAATCACCCGGACATCGCGGGGAATCTGGACGTCAGCGCCCACGGCTTCGATCTTGCCGTCGCGGATCAGCACCGTGCCGCGTTCGAGCGTGCCCCGGGTGACGGTGAGAACTTTCCCGCCCTTGATGGCGATAATTTGGGCCTGCGCCGTCCGGGTCGCGGCGAGCGCCAGAGTCAACAGTGCGATGGCTGGAAGAATGCGCGTGCTCTTCATGGTTCTTTTTCCTCCTAGAACAGTGCTAGCGGGTGGTTTCGAGCGGGTAGAAAGGCAGCCCGTAGCCGGGCAGGCTGCGGTCGAAGTAGACCTCGCCGTCAATCAGGACCTTGTCGGCGCGGGCATAGACGCTCAAGGGGTGCTTGTCCCAGATGACGATGTCTGCGTCTTTGCCGGCTTCGAGGCTGCCAACGCGGTTCTCGACGCCGATAATCCAGGCCGGGTTGAGCGTGATCATGGCCACGGCTTCGTCCTCGGTGGCGCCGCCGTACTTGATGGTCTTGGCGGCTTCCTGGTTGAGCCGGCGAACGAAGTCGCCGCTGTCAGACTTAATGGCCACGCGCACCCCCTTGCGCATCGACAGGGCGGCGTTTTCGGGAATGGCGTCCCAGGCCTCCACCTTGTAGCCCCACCAGTCAGCGAAAGTGGCGATGGCGACGCCTTCCCGAGCGATTTCTTCGGCGACTTTGTAGGCTTCCAGGGCGTGGTGGAAGGCGCGAATCTTGTAGCCGAATTCGCGCGCAATACTCAGCTCGGTCAGGAACTCATCGGCGCGGTAGCAGTGGATCTGCACCAGCAGCTTGCCGCGCAGGACGTCGGCCAGGGCTTCGAGCTTCAGGTCTTTCTTCGGCGGAGTGGCGCGCTTGCCCTCAGCGACGCGCTTCTCGTAGTCCTCCCACTGGCGCATGTAGTCCTGGGCTTCGGTGAGGGCCTGGCGCATCACGGCGAAGTTGCCCATCCGCGTCGAAGGGAGCTGGTTACGGCGGCCGTAGACGCGCTTGGGGTTTTCGCCCGAAGCAAACTTGATCGAGCGGGGCGCACCAGGGAAGAGCAGCTCATCGCGCTTCTTGCCGAACTTGTGTTTGATGACCACGGCTTGGCCGCCAATCATGTTGGCGCTGCCGTGCAGGAGCAGGGAAGTGGTGACGCCGCCAGCGAGCGCGCGGTAGATGGCCTTGTCGTCGTACTGGAAGGCATCCTCCATCAGCATGTGCGGCGTGACCGGCGCCGTGGCTTCGTTGACGTCGCCGTCGAGCGCAATGTGGCCGTGGGCGTCGATCAGGCCCGGGGTGACGTACTTGCCGGCGGCATCGATGACGGTGGCGTCGCGGCTCGCGTTGACGCGTGGGCCCACGGCGACGATCTTGCCGTCGCGGATGAGAACCGCGCCGTTCGGGATTGTCCCCTGGGTGACGGTCAGAATCGTGCCACCGCGGATGACCACTTCGCCCGAAGCGGGCGACCGCGACTGGCCGTAGGCCGGCAACATAACGGCCAGCGCGAGGAGAAGAGAGAAAACGGGCCGGATGTGGGTGTTCATCTGTACCCTCCGAGGAAACTGCGGTGTGCTGCCTGTATGAGGCAGGCAGCACGCGAGGAAGCGCGGATTCTAGCCTTTTAGTTCTCTGCTCGCAAGTCTTTCTCCCGGGCGCGGGTGCGGAGCACCCTTTCCGGACTCGTGCCGAGCGTGGCTTTGCGAGTTCGCGCAGCGGGGATGAGTTGAGAAGTTGGTGCAGTGGAAAGTGAGTTGCGCTACGATAGGACGCTTGCTAGCGGCAAAGTCAAAACAGTGAATCGAATGTCAAGGGAAACGCCAGCGGCGAAGACGCTCTACCGGGTCCGGCCGCGGGGGTTCTGCGCCGGGGTCGTGCGGGCGATTGAGATCGTCGAGCTGGCGCTCGAAGCTTACGGCCCGCCCATCCATGTCCTGCACGAGATTGTGCACAACCGCTACGTGGTCGAGTCACTGCGAGCGAAGGGCGCGGTGTTTGTCGACGCGCTCGAGGAAGCCCCGGCGGGGGCACGCCTCATCTTCAGCGCCCACGGCATCGCGCCGCAGGTGCGCCAACTGGCGGCTGCACGCCAGCTGCGCGTGATTGATGCCACCTGCCCGCTCGTGACCAAGGTGCATCTGGAAGCGCTCAAGTTTGCCCGCGGGGGCTATTCCATCCTGCTCATCGGCGACCGCGACCACGACGAGGTCGAGGGCACTTCCGGGGAGGCCCCGACGGTGACCCAGGTGGTCTCCACCGTCGAGGAGGCCGAGCAGGTTTCCGTGCCCAATCCCGACCGCGTCGTCTATCTCACCCAGACCACGCTCAGCCAGTACGACACCCAGGCCATCGTCGAGCGGCTGCGGCAGCGCTTTCCCGCCATTCAGGGGCCGCCGGCCGACGACATCTGCTACGCCACACAAAACCGCCAGGAGGCGGTGGAACGCGTAGGAGAGCGTGTGGATCTCGTGCTCGTCGTGGGGTCGCAGAACAGCGCTAACTCGAACCGCTTGGTGGAAGTGGCCCAGCGCGCCGGGGCTCGTGCCTACCTAATCGAGGACGAGCGGGCGATCGAGCCTCGTTGGCTCGAGGGCGCAAGCCATGTTGCGCTGACGGCGGGCGCTTCCGCGCCCGAGGTCTTGGTCGATCAAGTCACGGAGCGGCTCCGCCAGCTTGGCTTTACGCAGGTGGAAGAGGTGGAGTTGATTCCGGAAGACGTCCGCTTCACCCTCCCCGCCGAACTCACCGTCCACGCCCGCCGTTGAGTCCGGGCCGGCGAGCGGCCTTACATCTTTCGCGTGTGCGCGATCTCCATCATCTTGAATTCGCTGCCGTCCGGGCCCGGACCGGACATTTCCAAGGTGTAGTGGTCAGGGTCGGTGACGCGATAGACGGAGCGCATCGTGGTCGGCTTCTGCGTCATCGGATCTACAAACTCGGCCCGCACGGTACGAACGTTTCCTCCGTCCTCGCAGGTGCCTTCGCTGACCAGCACCATGG
>JACQTG010000078.1 GCA_016210895.1 Acidobacteriota bacterium | reverse complement strand
GTGGGCGAGTCGCCTTTCTTCGTTGATTTTTCTCCCGATGGACGAGAGGCCTATGTGGCCAACTCGGGGTCAAATACGGTGAGCGTGATTGACTGCGCGGAGCAGCAGGTGGTCGCCACCATCGATGTCGGCGCAGGCCCGGGGCTAGCGCGGGTGAGCCCACAGGGAGAGCGAGTCCTGGTGAGCAATCGAGCCGACTCGACTCTGTCGGTGATCGACCCCAGGCGGCGGGCAGTCGTGGCCACCATCCCCGTGGCGGCGCAGCCCGAGCAGATCGTCGTGCTACCGGACGGGTTAAAAGCGTTCGTCACCGCCAGCGGTGCGGGTCAGGTCTCGGCGGTAGACCTGGCACGCGAGGCGCTGCTGGCACATATCCCGGTGGGGAGGACGCCGACCGACGTGGTGGTGAAACCCGACGGGGGCGAACTGTTTGTGGTGAACTTTGGCTCCCATTCGGTCACCGTGATTAACGGTTGGAGTAACGATGCGGTCGAAACCCTGCCTGCGGGCCAGAACCCGGCGCGGGCGCTGCTGACGCACGACGGCAGCCGGCTCTACGTAGCCAACTTCGGCTCGAACTCGGTGTTTGCCATTGACGTGCGGACGCGGCGGCTGCTGGGCACGATTCGCGTGGGGGCGGGGCCGGATGCCATGGCCTTGACGCCGGACGAGCGTGTCTTGCTGGTAGTGAATGCGAAGTCGAACGATGTCGCTGTGGTGGATACGGCTAGACTGTCGCTGCTGACCTTGATTCCTGTCGGGCGGGCCCCGCGGGCGATTGAAGTCGCGCGTTTGTCCGCTGGGGGTTCCTGACTTCTTACACGCCGCGCCAGCCGACCCCTTCCTCGGTTACGCCAATCTCCAGCCAGCCTTCAGCGGGCAGAACGTCCAGCGGCAGACCGCCCCCCCAGAACGAAGTGGTGAGTTCGAGCGTCTTCCTGCCGGCGAGTTCCACCCACTCGCGCGGCAAGCGCAGCTCAAAGACATTCCCCAGGTGCACTTCGATCGGGCTGCGGGCCGTCGCTGGCTGGGCGGCGCCATTCTGGAGGATTTCGCAAGCCACGAGCCGCCCTCCTTCCACTCTGGCGTGGATGCGCAACTCGCGGACAGTCTTGATGACCAGGCGCAGCTCGAAGGCTCGAATCTCTTCGAGCACCTGGGGCGAGAAGTCAACGCGAACGTACAAGTTGCTCTCGTCGAAGCCGTAGTGCAATTCCTTCAAATAGAAGCGCTGGGCGTGCATGGTGCCGCTGCGGTGCTCGGCGGCGTAAAGGCCGGCGCCAAGCCACTCAAAATAGTTGGTTACGCGGCCGTCTATCACCGGCTGGATGTAGCCCGTGGGGCCATGATGGATGGCGCGCACCAGCCCCCGCTTGATGGGCACCGTCAACTCATCGGGCGGCTCCGTGCCCAGAGCACGATAAACCTGGCTCAGGTTCTTGCGAAACAGGTTGTCAAAATCGGCGTCCTGCGCCGACTGGTGTTCCGGCCCAAACCACCAGCACCAATCGCTGCTTTCCGCCACCAGCAGCGCTTCGTAGGCGGCGGCGAGTTGCTCAGCGGAGGCCTGTCCCGCGGCCGCGCGCTGCGCATAGAAGGCGCGCGCCTCAGCCAACAGCTCCCAGGCGCGATGATCCTCCGGGTGGCCAATCCAGACGTCGAAGTTGGCATTGATCCAAGAGCCCGGAACCAGCCGCGACAGCGGCGGCGCATCCGCCCAGCCGGCCAGGGCCTCACTGACGGTTACGGCTACCAGCCTGGGGTCTTCACTCAAATGGCGATAGAAGGCGCGGAGAAACGGCCGGCCATTATCCCGGTAGAATTCCCAGGCATTTTCGCCGTCGAGGATGATGGCCACCAGAGCGTCGCGGCCGGCCGCCAGGAGAGGATCGGCTGCCTGATGAATGCGCCGGTGGAGGTCGTCGGCCGCCTCGTTGGGGTCGAGCTTGGCATAGACGAACCCGACTAGGTCGGACAACTGGTGGTCGCGAAAGATGAGGTGTACGGGCCCCGCAGGGGTTTCGAGCCGGTAAGGGCGGTAGCGGTGTTCAGGAGAGAATGCGATGCCCGCGGCTTCCAGGGAGCGCGCCAGTACACCCTCGCCGGTGGCTAGCCAATGAAGGCCAAAACCGGCGGCCAGCTCCGCAACCGCCGATGACACACCGCCTTCGGCCGGCCAGAGGCCGGCAGGCGGCGCACCGAACAGCCGTGCGTGCAGTCGCAGGGCGCGTTCGAGGTGGACGCGCGCATCCTCCGGATAGGCAAAGCGCCTGCGCGGAAGCTTGGTGCGCGGGTTGGCTTCGCGCGCGACATCGGTGTCAATCAGCAGCGGCAGGATGGGATGGTACATCGGCGTGGTGGAGAGTTCCACTTGGCCGCGCGCGGCGGCAGCCCGGTAGGCCGGGATGACCTGGCTCGCGAGCTCCACTTCCTTGATCCGGAGTGCTTGCTTGTCTGTCTCGCTGTACTGACGACCGCGAGCCGCCAGGGCGTGCAGCACCGGGTCACGTTCGAGGTGAAAGGGGTCCATCCAGGCGAGCTGCGAAAGGACTTGGAGATCGACCCAGTCGTTGCGCGAGAACAGTCGGCGAGCAGTGGCTGAGCGTGCCCGTTCACGTAGCTCGCGGAGGCGCGCAAAGCGCCGCAGCAGGTTTTCGCTCGCGGGAAATACGCGCGCCAGCAGCTGCTCGCGATCCTCGCGGGTGAGTTGGTCGGCCGGTTTGAAGACGACCTCGAACAAGGGCTCATGGAAATTGCCCGAGGCATAGCTCTCCAGTTGGCGGAGCAATATCGGAGTGAGGTTGAAGGTGGCGTGTATGGCGGGGAACTCGTCCAGCAGAGTGACCATTCCCGTGTAGTCCTTGAGCGCGTGCAGCCGCGTCCAGGGCAGGAGGTAGTCGCCCGTGGCCGGGTCGCGGTAGTCGGGCTGGTGCATATGCCAAAGAAGCACGAGAACGATGCGGCTCATAGCAGGCGGCGGTGGGAAGCCCTCTCCCGTGCTAGAATCCTCTCCTCCACGATGGTGGCCCGACGGGACGACGCGACGCCATGAGAATCCTGGATCGCTACATCCTGCGGGAGATTTCTGGTTACGCCCTGCTGGCTCTGCTCATCTTTACGTTTGTCCTCACGATACCCGAAGTGCTGCGTTTGAGTGAGTTGTTCGCGCACCAGAGTGTCTCCCTGGTCGTGCTGCTGAAACTCTGCTTGGTTGTGCTGCCGGGCAAGCTCGTCTGGACGATTCCGATGGCGGTGCTGATGGGCTTGCTGGTGGCTTGGAGCCGGCTGGCGGCCGACAGTGAGATCCAAGCGCTGCAAGCCACGGGGATGGGGTTTGCGCGGTTGCTCTGGCCGGCGGCCCTGTTTGTCACGGCTGGCTTCCTGCTGGCGCTGGCGGCGAGCGCATGGTGGGCACCCGCGGCCGCCCGTGAGTTTCGGGCTTTGCAGGAAGAGCTGGCAGCCGGAGAAATCCCCTACGAGATCCAAGCGCGTGTGTTCGACGAGCGGTTCCCTAATCTCGTTCTCTATGTCCAGGACGTTGAGAGCGGCGGCGCGCGCTGGAGAGGCGTGCTGCTTGCGGATACAGCTCGCCCAGGCGCCGCCAAGCTGACGTTAGCCGAAAGTGGAATTGTTGTCAACGAAGCGGCCCGCCGCCTGCAGCTGCATTTGCGCCACGGCAGCGTGCACGAGCATCGTGCCGGACAACCCGAGCGCTACTCGGTCTCCACCTTTGCCGAGAGCGACCTCTCGCTGGCTCTGCCCGAGAGCCGCATGACACCAGTTGAGTTGCGCCGCAACGCTGAGCGCTCGCTCGGCGAACTCTGGGCGGAGGGTCAAACGAACGAGCACTGG
>JACQTG010000077.1 GCA_016210895.1 Acidobacteriota bacterium | reverse complement strand
TGTCTAAGTTCGGCGGAGAGGCCACGGGGCCAGGAGATTCAGGACCCACAGCGGCCCCACCAGTCGGTGCACCAGGTTAGTGAAGAAGGCCGGGGAGCGCTTTTCGTATACGCCGTGGCCGATGAACTGGAACACCCAGCCGATGATGAACAGACTCAGGTTCCACTGCCAACTAAGCAGCCGCGCACCGAGATAGAGCACCACCCAGACCACCGTCAGCGCGGCCCCGAGCCTGACATCCAGCCACAGGTAGGGAATCGCCAGGCCGGCTATCACCAACAGCGAAACCTCCACCGGCCGGCCGGCCAAGCGAAAGACTTCCGTGGCCAGCAGCCCGAGCAGCCCAAACGCGATCAGCGGGATTCCGATGGTATGGCAGAGCTGGTTGGCTTTGGTTGTGTGATGCGTGGCGTAGTCAGCAAATAGGCGCTCAATCCTGACTGACATCGCTCAACTCCGGGGTTTCTGTTCTTTGCTTGGGATTCTAGTTGCCTGCGCTCGCAAGATCAACTTTCCGGCCGACCTCTCTGCCCCAGCCCTCCGCCTCGGACTCCCGGCTAGCCTGGCTGGCACGCATAAGGCACAGTCTGCGGTACTCCGAAAAGGAAAAGGTCGAATGGTTCACTGCTCTTTGCCTGGCTGCTTCCCGAGCAGTTCGCGAAGTTTGATCTCACCCAGGGGCTTACCCTTTATCGCTAGGCTCTTTCGCCACTCCCCGCCGAAGTTGCGGTCGAATTTCCAGTTGATGAAAGCGACGACGCTCATTGAGATGACCGCTCCCAGCGTGGCCAGCGCCATGTCTTTGTGCGCGTCCCACTCGTCCCCCTGGGTTCCCAAGTAAGCCTGCCCGAGGTCCCCGCCCACCACCATCGCGGCCCCCCATTCCACGAGCTCGTAGAGCATGCTGAACGACATAGTCAAATCGACCGGCAGGTAGTAGCCCCAGAACCCTCGGACGCCGGCGATGCGCAAGAAGATTTCGCGGATGGGATAGGCAAGTAGCAGCCCGAAGGAGAAGTGGACGAGCCGATCGTAATGATTTCGTTCGAAGCCCAGGAGTTCGTTCACCCCGGTTCCGAAGAGCCTCTGGAACCAGGCATCGTAGGGCACGAGGGCATAGGTGTAGTGGGCGCCGACGGTATGCAAGCACAGGTGAAGGAAGATGAGGGTGTACGAGATGTGGCTCAGGGGAAAGCGTCGGTAGGTGAGAATGAGGAACCCGAGCCAGAGGACGGTCAGCACATGCTCCAGCACCCAATCCTTGAAGACCCAGGGTCGCACAGCCCAAAGGAGCCACCAGGCGGCGTAGATGCCCAGCAGCCGCCGCGGATAGCGAGGATCATAGAAAAACTTGAACATCCGTGCCTCCTGAACCGTTGCGTTCGCTGCGTGCGGTTCTCCCAGAAAAAGTGGATTGGTGCTTCAGCGGGGCACTAGAGTCGGGGCGAACTGCGGGCCACGCGCCAACACCGCCACAACTCCTCGGCGTAGGGCAGAACCAGCAAGCCAAACACGCCGCCGAAAATCCCAATGAGATAGTTCGTAGACAGGGGCGGTTGCTTGAGGTGGAGCGAGAAGCTGTCGGGGGCACTGCCGAGCCCGAGCAGGACCAGGAACTGGTCCCAATGGAGGCAAATCACCATGGAGGCGGTCATGAAGGGGAGTACGCCTAGGTAGTTGTGCAGGTGCCGCTCGACGACCAGAATCGTCCGCCGGGGCATGGCGTAGTTGACATCCCAAATGCCCGCGACCTCGTGCAGCAGGAAGATGACGATCATGGCCAGGATGACCAGAGCATTGATGTTGAAGAACAGGCCCAGCATGATGCCGGCGCCGACCAGGACGAGCATAGTCCAGTGGATCAGGGACTCGGTCAGGCCACTCGAAGTTTCAATCCGGGTGCGGCGATGGCAGAGGTAGTCCACGAAGCCCAAGACGAGCCAAAAGGGAAGCAGAAAATACAGGATGAAGTTGCGCGTGATCAGCGCCGTGTCTGGCATGGCTTCCTCCCAGACGGATGCCCCGATCATTCTTATTCAGAGCAAGCCGTCACAAAGCGGAATCAACCAAGGATTGGGACACGTCGGTTCGCCCGCGCTGCCGCGATGTAGCGTTGGGGTGAGGAAGCAGAGACGAGAATGCGCGCAGCTTGCGAAGACTATAGTGTGCCTTCCAGTCCGTGTAAAGCGGAATCCTCGGGTGTGGGGCGAGGCTAGACGTGGAATTCGACGACGTCGTTGTCCTCGACTACGTAGTCCCGCTGCACCATTTGCCCGTCGAAGCGGCTGTGGCCCCAGACCCGGGCAAACTTCATGTGGGAGCCGAACTCCTTGTGAACACGCTCGGCCACATCGACCACGGTTGAGCCCCGCGGGAGTACAAAGGGGGCGGTCAGGTCGGGTTTCTTGCCGGGTGCTTTCGTATAAACACGAACAATAGAAAGCAGGTCGAAGACCGCGCGGCGAAATTCCTCCACGCCCTCGCCCGTCTCGGTCGAAAGGGCGTGAAGTTGGAAACGCTCCCGCCACAGCTCGCCGAGTGCCGTCCAGGCGTCGCGCGCGCCGGGCTGGTCGAGCTTCGTGCCGACCAGCAGTG
>JACQTG010000068.1 GCA_016210895.1 Acidobacteriota bacterium | reverse complement strand
TGCTCTGGACGGCCACAGAAGGTCTCCGCATCGCCACCGTGCTTCTTCACCCGGTGATTCCGCAGGGCACCGAGCAACTCTGGCGGCAGTTGGGGCTGGCTGGCTCCCTCGCCAAGTACCTCTTGAGCGAGCTCGCCTGGGGGCAGATTCCCACCGGCACCCGCATTGGAAAGCCGAAACCCATCTATCCCCGGGTCGAGAAGGAAGCCGCCATTGCCCAAATGTCCGAACTCGAAGCCCAACTCGATTCCCCCGGCGCACGAGTGCCGAAAGGAGCCCCTGCCGTGAGCGCAACCGAGACCAACTGGATCAGCTTGGGCGATTTTGGCAAAGTGGATATGCGCGTGGCCGAAGTGCGCGCGGCCGAGCGCGTCCCCGGCGCCTCGAAGCTGCTCAAGCTGCGCGTCGACGTCGGCGGCGAGGAGCGGCAGATCGTAGCCGGCATCGCCGAGGCTTACACGCCCGAGCAGTTGCTGGGGAAAAAAATTGTCGTGGTGGTGAACCTCGAGCCGCGAAAAATCCGAGGGGTCGAGTCGCAGGGAATGTTGATCGCGGCCACGGTGGGCGAGGAAGGTCGGCCCGTAGTAGCCACCTTCACGGAGGAGGTGCCCGCCGGCGCACGCCTCAAGTAGCCGAGTCCCTTGTCCTACACCGATTCCCACGCCCATCTCGTGGCAACCGAGTTCGACGCTGACCGCGCCGCTGTCTTAACCCGAGCGCGCACGGCCGGCGTCGAGCGCGTGCTGACCATTGCCATCGGCACCACCCTGGCAGAATTCGAGGGCGCGCTCGCACTGGCCGCGCCTGAACCCGGCCTCTGGGTGGCTCTCGGGGTTCATCCCCACGACGCGCGCCACGCCACGCCGCCGTTGCTGGCCGAATTGAAGAAGCTCGCCCGCAATCCACACGTGCTCGCTTGGGGCGAGATTGGGCTCGACTACCACTACGACCACAGCCCGCGCGAGACCCAGCAGCAGGTTTTCCGCGAGCAGTTGCACGCCGCCGGGGAGCTCGGCCTTCCGGTGGTCATCCACTGTCGCGAAGCCTGGCCCGACTGTCTGGAGCTGCTGGAGCAGGTATGGGCGCCTTCAGGCCGGGGTGGAATCCTGCACTGCTTCTCCGGGACGGTGCATCAGGCCACCCTGGCGCTTGACTGGAATTTCTTGATTTCCTTTGCCGGAAACCTTACCTTTTCCCGTGCCGATAACCTACGAGCGGTGGCGAGGGCAATCCCTCTGCAGTCGTTACTCATCGAGACCGATTGCCCGTTTCTCGCCCCCCAGGCCTATCGCGGCCAGCGAAACGAACCCGCCTACGTGCGGGAAGTGGCGGGAGAAGTGGCCCGCCTGAAAGGAATGACAGCCGACGAGGTCGGCCGCGCGACGAGCGCAAATTTCCTCCGCCTGTTGCCGCGCGCGGCGGACAGTTGAGCGTGAACGAGCACAAAACCGTGCCCAAAGCGCAACTGGACACCACCGAGATCCTGGACCTGATTCGTCCTGACCTGGCTCAGGTGGAGGAGGAGTTCGTCCGCCAGGCCGAGTCCGAAGTGGCGCTGGTGGCCGAAATCGTCCGCTATCTCCAGCAGAGCGGGGGCAAGCGCCTGCGGCCCGCGCTCCATCTACTCGCCGCCAAGTTCTGCGGCTACGAGGGGCCCTCGGCGGTGAAGCTTGGCGCCGTGCTCGAACTCATCCACACCGCCACCTTGATCCACGACGACATCATTGACGGGGCCTCGACCCGCCGTGGGCGTCCCTCCACCAACCGCCGCTGGGGCAGCCCGATGAGTGTGCTGGCCGGCGACTGGCTCTATATGCAGGCCTTCCGGACCGCCCTGGCCGAGCACAACTTCCGCATCCTCGACATCCTGATCGAGCTGACGCAGACGATGGTGGAAGGGGAACTCCTTCAACTCAGCTATCTGGGCCGCGCGGATATCACCGAGCGGGAAGCGCTGGATATTGCCTACCGCAAAACGGCTTGCCTGTTTTCCGTGTGCGCGCAGCTAGGGGCCGTGTTGGGAGGCAAAAGCCGCGAGGACGAGGAGCGCCTGGCGGCCTACGGACTCAATGCTGGGCTCGCTTTCCAGGTGATTGACGACCTGCTCGACATTACCGCCAGCCCCGAGCGGCTCGGCAAGCCCGTGGTGAGCGACCTGCGCGAGGGCAAGGTGACCTTGCCCCTGCTTTATGCGCTGGACGCGGCGGGTGACGCCGGGCGGAATAAGGTGGATACCGTGCTGCGGGAAAAAGGCTTCCGCTCCACCCGGCCCGAGGAAATCGTTGACCTCGTGAAGGACTCTGGTGCCGTCGAGCGCACGCACGCCAAAGCGCTCACCCTGGCCGAGGCCGCCCTGGGTCATCTGAACGGCTTTCCCGATTCCGTCTACAAGCGGGCCCTCGAAGCTCTCCCCACCTTCATCCTCCAGCGCGACTACTAGTACCGTTCCAACTATTCGGAGCTAACTTAGTTCGCGCATCCGCCGAGTGCCAACTCGAGTTCGCAAACCGCTACCTTAGCTAAAAAAGTTGGAACGGCACTAGGCGGCCGCAAAGCGCAGAATGAAGTCGGCGTAGCCTTTCTCGATGCCCGCCAAGCCGTGAATCGGCGGAGCCGCCTCGATCACCAAGTATTCATCCACGCTGTGAGCGCCGGCTCCGTGTCCCAAGCCGAAGCTGGCCAGTGGCAGGCCGAGCTCGCGGGTAAACAGGTAGAACGGGGCGCTGGCGGCGATGCGCGGCCACACAGTTGTCGGCACCTCGTAGTCGCGGTAGACACCGAGGGCGGTCTGCACGAGCGCGCTGTTGGGATCCGTCTCTGACCAATCGTAGCCGTTCCACCAGTTAATCTGAATGTCGGAAAACCCATGCCGGTCGAGGTGCTGGCGGAGCAAAGGCACGATGTCGGCGGCACGCTGGTTCGGCACCAGGCGAAAGTCCAGCTTGGCGTTGGCTTTGTGTGGCAGGATGGTTTTCGACCCCGGGCCGGTGTAGCCCGCCCAGACGCCGTCAATGTTGAGGCTGCTGTCGAAGAGATACTTGCGAGCCGCCTCGCGCTGGTCCACGCCGCCGATCCAGCGCTCCACCTGAGTCTCCTGTTTCCAGGCGGCTTCGTTGAATGTGGGGAGCAAAGCCTCGAGCATCTCGAGCTCGCGCTCATTCGGCGGCCGCACCGGCGCGGTTACGCCTTCGATCAGGATACGGTTGCCGCTGGCATCGGTCAGCGTCGCCAGCGCCTGCACCAGCCGCCAGACGGGCGAGTCGACCACGGCTTTCAGACTCGAGTGAATCTCAAATTCTTTCGGACCACCCTGCGGCCCGCCGCGCGACTCCAGCTCGACGTAGACAATCCCCTTGTTGCCGAGCGACAGGGAGGCGCGGCCATCGCGTTCCTGGCTGCAGAAGGGAAAGAGCACGCCATCGGCCCCGGCCAATCGGTCCTGGTAGCGCGCAGTCAACTCGGGTAGGTGGCGGCTGCCGATTTCTTCTTCACCCTCGCAGACAAACAGTAAGTTGATGGGCAGCTCGCCCCGCACGGCGCGGACGGATTCCAGAGCGTTTAAGAAGGCACGCTCAGGACCCTTGGTGTTGATGGCGCCGCGGGCACGGATGATCCGGCCGCTTGGCCCCCACCTCTTGTCTTCCACCACCTGCGCCTCGAAGGGCGGGGAAGCCCACTCGGCCGCTTCCACCGGCTGCACATCGTACATCCAGTAGATGACGAGGGTCTTGCGCGCGCCGGCATCGTAGTAGCCCCAGACGCCCGGGTGGCCGCTGGTGGGGACGATTTTCGTCTCGCGACACCCCAGCGCCTCGAGGTACTGCCGGGTCAGCTCGGCGCACTCGCGGATGCCAATGTTCTGGGCGCTGATCGAGGGCTGGCGGAGATACTCCTGGATCTTGGCGATGTGTGCAGAAAGGTTCCGCTCGATGTGTTGGTGGATGGCCTGGCGCTCGTCCGCCACATTTGCGGCCGCAACCGTGGCAGCGGCATCCGACGCCTGGTTACGAGCCCACCACGACGATGGCGAAACCCAGCTCAGCAAACCCGAAAAAGCGGTGAAGTGAAGGAATTGGCGACGCTGCATTGCTTGTTCTCCTCGTTGAGAAATGAGATCCGAGCCAGAGCCGACGTTAGGGGATGACGCGCGTGCCGCCGGCGGCGAGCAACTCGATCTCGTAGGTGTCAATTACCAGCAGGGCGCCCGAGGGCCGCCGCACGATGGCATCATCGGCGGTGAAGTAGATGAGCTTGCCGGTCAATTTTTTCTTTTCCTGCCCCAGGCGCTCAATCGATTCGCCAGTGATGAAGTCAACCGGCACGACGTCAATCACGCGCGGGCTTTTCAGGGCTACCGTAATCGTGCTCAGGTTCTTCCGCCAGCGCTCCAACTGCGAACGCGCCTGGCGCCAGCCCCGAATTGTCCGCATAGCTTCAGCTCCCGCGTTGCTGCCCAAACGGGCCGCCATTATACTACCGTCGCCATGGCAGAAAAGGCGCGCGGAAGGGAAGTGGAGATCAAGCTCGCCGTCCGCAGCCCCGCCTCGGTGCGGGGCACATTGCGCCGGCTCGGCTTTCGTGTGGCCGAGGCGCGGCAGTTGGAGCGAAACACCCTGTACGACACTCGACAGAGAACCTTGCGGCGGCAAGGACTTCTCCTGCGCTTGCGCCTCGTGAACGGTCGGGCGCTGCTGACATTCAAGGGACGCGCGTACAGCTCGCGCCTCTACAAGGTGCGCCCCGAGGCGGAAACACACGTCGGCTCGGCCGAGGCCGCCCGCGCGATTCTCACTGGACTGGGCTTCGCTCCCACCTTTCGCTATGAGAAATACCGCACTGCCTATGCCCGGCGGGGCGAAGCCGGCCAGGTAGTGCTCGATGAAACCCCCATCGGAACCTTTCTCGAACTCGAAGGCCCGCCGCGCTGGATTCGGCGTGTGGCCCGCGGGCTGGGTCGTCCGCCCGCAGACTTCCTCACCGCCACCTACGCCGATCTCTATCGCAGTTGGCGGCGACGGCATGGTGGGCCCGCGGATGCAATGGTCTTTCGGCAGAGGCTATGATCCACGTCACCGAGGTACTGGACGCGGCCGTCTACGACACGCACGGCAACTACGTCGGCCGTGTGCGCGAGCTCTGCATTGATCCCGGCGAGCAGCCCAACCGCATCGCCCACCTGGTGATCGGTCGGGGGCGGTTCCAGCCGCTGCTGGCCCGCCACGACCAGGTCGCTTCGGTCGCTCCCCACAGCGTGTGTCTGACGGCCCACGAGCAGGCGCTCGAGCCCTACGCCCCGAACGAGGCCTGGCTCACGGTGCGTAAGGATTTGCTCGACCAGCAAATCATTGATGTCCACGGCCGCAAGGTGGTGCGCGTAAACGACCTCGACCTCCAAGAAGTGCCGGTGGATGGCCGGATGGAACTGCGCCTGCTGCAGGTGGATGTGGGCCTGGCGGGTGCGCTGCGGCGGCTGCTCAAGGGCGTGCTCGCGCCTGGCTGGATTCGTCGTCTGCAGAGCAAGCTGCCCACCAGGGTCATCCCCTGGGAGTTCGTGGATGTGATTGAAACTGACCCGCTGCGGCGCATCAAGCTGAAGATCTCCCACGCCAAGCTGGCCGAACTCCACCCGGCCGACATCGCCGACATCCTGGAAGAGCTGGCACCGGCCGAGCGCGAGGCGGTCATCGAGAGCTTGGACGAATCCACGGCCGCCGAAGCCCTGGGCGAGTTGAAGCCCGAGCTCCAGGTCCGCTTGGTGGAGGAACTCGATGCCGAGCGCGCGGCTGACCTGCTCGAGCGCATGCCTGCCGACGAACGCGCTGACCTGCTGGCGGAACTCCCGGCCGAAACCACCCAGGAACTCCTCCAGGATATGGAGCGCAAGCAGGCGGCCGAAACCGTGGCCTTGCTCCAGTTTGAGGAAAACACGGCCGGCGGGCTGATGAACCCGAACGTCTTTGCCGCCTCCGAACACACATCCGTGAGCTCGGTACTGGAAACCCTGCGCACCACCGAATTGGAGCTGGATTCGCTCGACACCATCTACCTCACCAACGACGTCAAGGTGCTGACCGGGGCGGTACCCGTCGCGCGCCTGCTGCTCGCCGCGCCCGACATCGCGCTCATCGCCTTGCGCACGGAGCAGTTGGTGTTTGTGGACGCGGAAGCCAAAGAGCGCCAAGTGATGGAGATGTTCGACAAGTACAACCTGCGCTCGCTCCCGGTCGTAGATGCCGAACAGAGACTGGTCGGCGTGATTACCGCCGACGACATCATCAGCCGCCTATGGCACGCGCGCAAATAAATCAGGGGCGGTGGCTGGCTCCGGTGCGGGCCGCGCGCGCGCAGGTACGCCGGTGGCGGAAAACGATGATTGTCTTCTTCGCTGTCATCGGACCCGTCCTCATCACCTCCACCGTGGACAACGTTGCCGGCGGCATCTACACCTATTCGCTCGCCGGCGCCCAATTCGGCTACCTCCTCCTGTGGACCCTGATTCCGATGACGCTCATTCTCTACATC
>JACQTG010000071.1 GCA_016210895.1 Acidobacteriota bacterium | reverse complement strand
GCATGGCGGTGGCGATTTCCTGGTAGACCGACATCTTTTCCTTCATCGCGCGTTCCATGCGCACGAGGCCGATGCGGAACTGGTTTTCGAGCAGCTCGCCCACGGAGCGCACGCGGCGGTTGCCGAGGTGGTCGATGTCGTCGGGCTGGTGGCGGCCGTCAGGGTTTTTGCGCATCTTGAGCAGGTAGCGGATGGCCTCGAGGAAGTCACGTGGCTCAAGCGTGCGCTTGTCGAGGGGCGTGTTCAGCCCGAGCTTGATGTTGAACTTGAGCCGGCCCACGCGCGAGAAGTCGTACTTGCGCGCGTCGAAGAACATCCCCTTGAAGAGCGAGGTGGCGGTTTCGAGCGTGGGGGGGTCGCCCGGGCGCAGCTTGCGGTAGATTTCGATGAGCGCGTCCTCCGGCCTGCGCAGCGAGTCCTTCTTCAGCGTCTGGCTGATCACCACGCCCGTTTCATCCTCTTCCGGGTGGAAGACGTGGAACTCAGAGACGCCGGCTTCGAGCAGGGTGTCGATCAACTCGGGCGTGAAGGGATTAATCGCTTCGAGCAAGACCACGCCGGTCTGGGTGTTGACCACGTCGGCGGCGGCGTGAGCGCCTTCGAGGTCCGCGGCCGTAATTTCGACCCGGTCCAGCCGCGCTTTGAGAATTTCCTTGAAGAGGGCCGCGGTGATGCGCTTGTGGGCACCGACGATGAGCTCATCCGTACGCGGGTGGCGGATTTCGCGGCTCAGCTTGCTGCCCATGAGCCCTTCCGAGACCTCGCGGTAGAGTTTCTTTTCGGCCACCGTGACCCGGTCGACGCGGTAGAAGGTCCGCAGGATTTCTTCGTTGTTCTTGAGCCCGAGCGCGCGCAGGAAGACGCTGCCGAGCAATTTGCGCTTGCGGTCGACGCGCACGTAGAGGAGGTTCTTGGTGTCAAATTCAAACTCTACCCAGGAGCCGCGGTAGGGAATAATCTTGCCGAGGAAGTAGGTGCGGTTGTTCGAGCTTTCGTAGAAGACGCCCGGGGAGCGGTGGAGCTGGCTGACGATAACGCGCTCGGTGCCGTTGATGATGAAGGTGCCGTTTTCCGTCATCAGCGGCAGGTCGCCGAAATAGACCTCCTGCTCCTTGATGTCGCGGATGGACTTGGCGCCGGTGTCGGGGTCTTTCTCGTAGATGGTGAGGCGGATGGTGACCTTGAGCGGGGCGGAATAGGTCATCCCGCGTTCCTGACACTCGCTCACTTCGTACTTCAGCTGCAGGCTCACCGGGTCGCCGCACTTGTGGCAGATGACGACGGCGTTCTTGTTGGGGGTGCCGCAGCGCGGGCAGAGGAGGTCGCCGGTATGCTTGGGGTCGGTGCGCAGGCTGAGGCCGCAGCTGCGGCAGGGCGTGCGCAGGTGGTGCAGCCCTTTCAGGGTGCCGCACTTGCACTCCCAGTTCCCGATCGAATAGTCGACGAAATCGAGCTGCGACAACCCGCGAAAATCCTGGATAGGGAAGACCGAGGTGAACACACTCTGCAGACCCATGTCTTCCCGCTCGGCCGGCAGACGGTCCATCTGCAGGAAGCGGTCATAAGACTTCCGCTGGACTTCGATCAGGTTCGGGATCTTGATGGTGGTGGCGATTTTCGAAAAATCCACCCGCAGGCGTTCCTGCCCGTTGGTGGAGTACAGGCGATTGCTCATAGGACTCCCTTGCACTCCGCGTGCTTACTTGACTTCGATTTTGGCCCCGGCTTCTTCGAACTTTTTCCGGATGGCCTCGGCCTCTTCCTTCGTCACACCCTCTTTCACCGTCTTGGGGGCGCCGTCGACCAGGTCCTTGGCCTCCTTCAAGCCCAGGCTGGTGACTTCACGTACTGCTTTGATGACGTTGATCTTGTTCGAGCCAACCTCCTTGAGCGTGACGGTGAACTCGGTCTGTTCCTCTGCCGCCGGCGCGCCAGCCGCCGGTGCACCTGCCGCGGCTGCCACGGGTAGGGCCGCCGAAACGCCCAGCTCCTCTTCCAGGCGCTTGACCAGCTCAGCCGCCTCAATCAACGTCAAGCCTTTGATTTGGTCCACCAGGGTGTCCAACTTCGCTCCACCCTGCGCTTCTGCTGCTTTTGCCATGGGATTCGTGTTCCTCCTGTCTTGTAAGAATTAAGAATTCAGTTCGCTTCCGGAGCGGGCGTTGTCCCCTCCGAAAACTTTTTCTCCTCGCGCGCTTGGTTGAGCACGATCGCCAGATTGCGTCCGACGGCGCTGACGGCGGTGGCCAGGCGCTGCGCGGGTGCCTGGAGCAGGTAGAGGAGCCGCGCGAGCAACTCCTCGCGCGTCGGCAGCGCCGCCAGAGCCTGAATCTGGTCGAGCGATACCACCCGGCCTTCCACCAGCCCAGCGCGGAAGCTGAAGGCGGGGTTGTCCTTGGCGTACTTGGTCAGCACCTTGGCCAGGGTGATCGGGTCGCCCGCGGTATAGGCGATGGAGTTGACACCCTTGAGCGCCTTGAGCAACGCCTCGGCAGGTGTACCCTGCGCAGCCCGATGAGCCAGGGTGTTCTTGATCACGTGGTACTTGCCACCGCTCGCCTGCACCACCCGGCGCAGGTCGGTTTCCTGCTCCACGGTCAAACCCGAGAAGGTGGTCAGCACGACCGAGGAGACACCGAGCAGTTCTTTGTGCAGCCGTTCGGTTTCGGTCTCTTTTTGGCTGCGCTTCTTGGCCACCGCTTCCTCCGTTCAGGCTGCCGCCGCTTCCACCGAAGCCGGGTCAATCAGGATGCCCGGGCCCATGGTCGAGCTCAGCGTAATCTTCTTCAGGTAACGTCCCTTGGCCGCCGGCGGTTTGACGCGAATCACCGCGCCGATCAAAGCGCGCGCGTTGTCCACGAGCTTGGGCGCCTCAAACGATATTTTGCCGACGGGGACGTGGATGATGCCGCTCTTTTCCACGCGGAATTCCACCTTGCCGGCTTTGGTTTCCTCAATCGCTTTGGCCACCTCGAAGGTTACCGTGC
>JACQTG010000072.1 GCA_016210895.1 Acidobacteriota bacterium | reverse complement strand
GTGGTCATACTCGACCCGGCGGAGGAAGAGATTGATCCATTCGGCCTGAATGGCCCGTTTGCGGCGGCGGTAGAAGTCGCGACCTTTCTTGCCGACGGTGAACAATTGCGGCTCGCCGTCCGCGCCTGCCTGCGCAGGCAGGTGCTGAGCGAGGAAGTTCTCCGCGGTGCGGATGACGTTGGTGTTGAACGGCCCGCAGAGCCCCTTGTCGCCGCTCAGCAGCAGGACGAGCCGGCGCTCCTCGGGGCGCTTTTGCAGCAGCGGATGCGTGCGTAGTTCGGCGCGCAGGGCCAGGCTCCGGAGCATCTCGAGCATCAGTCGGGCGTAGGGCCGGGCGGCGAAGATGCGGTCTTGGGCGCGACGCAGGCGGGCGGCCGCCACGAGCTTCATCGCCCGGGTAATCTTCTGCGTGCTCTGCACGGAGCGGATGCGGCGGCGGTAATCAATCAGCGTCGGCATCGTTCAACTGGCGGTGCGGGCGGAGCGGTCGGCGGCGAATTTTTCTTTGAATTCCTTCAGCGCCTTGTGCAGTTCGCCGCGGACCTCCTCGTCGAGCGCTTTCTTTTCGCGGATTCTCTTGAGCAGGCCGCTATAGCCGGTGTCGAGGAACTCATAGAGCGTGCGCTCGAAGGCGCGGCAGTCGCTTACGGGCAAGTCGTCCACGTAACCGTTGGTGCCGGTGAAGATGATGGCGATCTGCTTTTCCACCGGCAGGGGCTGGAACTGATCCTGCTTCAGGAGCTCGGTCAGGCGCTCGCCGCGGGCGAGTTGCGCCTGGGTGGCCTTGTCGAGTTCGGCGCCGAACTGAGCGAAGGCGGCGAGCTCGCGATACTGGGCGAGCTCCAGCTTCATGGTTCCGGCCACTTGCCGCATGGCCTTGATTTGGGCGTTGCCGCCCACGCGCGCGACCGACAGGCCAACGTTGATGGCCGGGCGGATGCCGGTGTGGAAGAGGTCGGACTCGAGGTAAATCTGCCCGTCGGTGATGGAGATGACGTTGGTGGGGATGTAGGCGGAGATGTCGCCCGCCTGGGTTTCGATGACGGGGATGGCGGTGAGCGAGCCGCCGCGGTGGGCGTCGTCGTACTTGGCGGCGCGCTCGAGCAGGCGCGAATGGAGATAGAAGACGTCGCCGGGGAAAGCTTCGCGACCCGGCGGCCGCCGCAGGAGCAGGGAGATTTCGCGGTAGGCGACGGCGTGCTTGGAGAGGTCATCGTAGAAGCAGACCGCGTGTTGACCGCGGTCGCGGAAATATTCGCCGATGGCGCAGCCGGCGTAGGGGGCGATGTACTGCATGGTGGCGGGCTCGGAGGCCGAGGCCGTGACGACGACGGTGTAGTCGAGCGCGCCCGCGTCCTCCAGCGTCTTGATGACCTGGGCGACGGTGGAGCGCTTCTGGCCGATGGCGACATAGAGGCAAATCACGTCCCCGCCGCGCTGGTTGAGGATGGTGTCGAGGATGATGGCGGTCTTGCCGGTCTGGCGGTCGCCGATGATGAGCTCGCGCTGGCCGCGGCCGATGGGAATCATTGCGTCAATGGCCTTGATGCCGGTCTGCAACGGCTCGCGCACCGGCCGGCGCTCGACCACGCCCGGCGCCAGGCGCTCCAGCGGGTTGAACTGATCAGTAACGATGGGGCCTTTGCCGTCGGCGGGCTGACCCAGCGGGTTGACGACGCGCCCAATCAGCGCCTCGCCCACCGGTACGGACATAATCTTGCCCGTGCGCTTGACCGTGTCGCCTTCTTTGATCTCCGTGTAGTCGCCCAGGAGCACCGCGCCGACCTGATCTTCTTCCAGGTTGAGCGCGATGCCGCGCACGCCGTGGGGGAACTCCAGCATCTCCACCGCCATCACTTTTTCCAGGCCGTGGATGCGGGCAATGCCGTCGCCGACCGCGATCACCGAGCCGACTTCCTCGACCGCGACCGCCTGCTCGTAATTGGCGATCTGCTCCCGCAGGAGCTTGGTGATTTCATCCGCCTTGATGCTGGCCATTCAGGCTGCCTCCACTGTGTCCGGTCAGCGGCCGGCTTCGCTCGCGAGTCGCGCCTCAAGCCGCTGCAACTGCGCCCGCAGTGAGCCATCGTAGAGCGTACTGCCCACGCGCACAATGCCGCCACTCAAAATCGTGGGATTTTCGTGATAGCACAGCTCGACCTCGGCGCCGGTCAGCACGCGCAGGCGCCCTTCGAGGTCTTTCTTCTGCCTGGGGCTGAGGCGGACGGCCGTGGTGACCTCCACCGGCACCACGCCCAGGCGCTGGTAGATTTCCGCGTCAAAGCTCTCCAGGATGAGCGGGAGCAAGTCCAGCCGCCGCTTTTCCATCAGCAGGGCGAGAAAGTTGCCTGCCGTGCGAGCCAACTTGAGTCGCTTGCCCAGGGCTTCGAGCACGGCCAGCTTCTCCTCGCGGTCGGTGGCCGGGCTGGCGAGGATGTTGCGCAGAGCCGGGTGCGCGTCGAGCAGGGCGGCGAAATCAGCGAGCTGATCCTTCAGTTCCTGCAGGCGAGTACGCCGCCGCGTCGGCAGCAGCTTCTCCTCGAACAGCACGTCCGCCAACGCGCGCGCGTAGCGGCGAGCCAGTGCCAGCGACATCAGTCGTGTCTTCCCTGTTTCATCGAGCCGTCAGTGTCGATCCAAATTATCCACGAAGGCCTGGAAGAGGGCAGCATGGGTGTCCGGGTCCAACTGGCGACGAATCCGCTCTTCGGCCAGGTTGACCGCCAAGCGGGCGGCAAAAGCCCTGAGTTCCAGTCGGCCGGCCCGCAGCGTAGAGGCGATTTCGGCCTGCGCGGTGGCGCGAATGCGCTCCGCCTCGCGCTCGGCGGCTTCGCGGATGCGCCGCTGCTCGGCGGCGGCATCGGCGGCGGCCTGCCGGCGCAGGGCGCTGACTTCTTCCTCCAAGCGCGCCAGGCGCTGATTGATTTGGCTCACTTGCTGTTCCGCGCGGGCGCGCAGTCGGCGCGATTCTTCGATGGTGGCCTGGAGGGCCCGCCGGCGGCCAGCCACGTAGCGGCGGAAGGGCTTGCGCGCGAAATAGACCAGCGCGCCAAAAAGTAAAATGAAATTGATCCACTTGAACAGCAGCTCGTGGCCCGCGCCTTCGGGCTCGGCCGCAGTCGCGAGGAGAGCCGGAAGCACCAGGCAAAGAGGCAGGGAGAGAAGGCGGACCCGCATCAAGCACGACCTCCCCGGGCACCGCCCGCGGGAACGAGCATAGTACGGGCGATTTCCTCGGCCAAGCGCTGGCTTTCGCGCTCGAGGTCGCCCCGGGCAGCTTCGACGTCACGCAGGAGCTGGGTCTTGGCCTCGCGAATCATCTGGTTGGCCTGCTCGCGGGTGGCGCGAAGGATGCGCATGCGCCCCTCCAGCGCCTGCCGACGCAGGCTTTCCTGCTCGCGATAGATTTCCGCGCGGGCGTGGCGCAGGCGCTCTTCATACTCGCGTGTCTTGGCCTCGGCCTCGACCAGGAGTTGTTCAGCCGCCTGGCGGGCGCCGGTGGTCAGGGCTTCGCGCTCGGCCAGCACCCGCTCGAGCGGCCGGAAAAAGCCCCAGCGCAGGAAGAAATAGAGAAGAAAAACCAGGACGACGGTGGGCAGAGCGCCCACCACCATTTCGCCCAGCTTGGAGAGAAGTGCTTCCACGTGTAAGCCAAGCTCAACCCGGCTGCGACAAGCAGGCCCGCCCGCGACAGGCGCGCCAGCCTCTACGAGCGGGGCTGCGCGCGCAGTCAAAGAAATCGTTTCTAGCACACGACGCCGAGAGGGTCAAGGCAAGGGAGGCAGTGCGACGGGAAAGCAAAAGAGCCGCCCCTTGCGGAGGCGGCTCTGGCCCTGCCCTCAGGGGGATCACCAAACCAGAGGAGCAGGGCCGAACGAGGAGCGCGGATTACTGACGACCGCGAGGGCCAGATGGCCTGGGCCCGCTGGGGTTCGGGGTGTGTTCACGCCGGCGGTCACGCTGCTGATCCATTCGGCGATCATGGATGCGCTCGCGCAGGCGGCGCATCCGGGCCATATCCTGCTGCAGCTTGCGCCGGGCGGTCTGGGCCTGCGGGCTGTCCTGACCATACTGTTCAACCGCCTGGCGGTAGGTTTCGCGGTCGGCCTTGATTTGTTCTTGGAGTTCCTGGATGCGCTGTTGGAGTTGCTCGCGCTTCTGCTGACGCTCCAGGTTGGGGTCAACCGTGCTGGGCGAAGTCTGCTCCTGCGGTTGGGTGTCGTCCTGCGCCCGGGAAGTCGCGGCCAGGCCCAGAAAGAGGCCGGCAACGACGAGCAGGGAGAGCGTAAAGTGATAAGAACGATTGGCCATCGCGTTTCTCCTTCTCCGACTTCCACTCTCGTAAACCCGGCGGGCGGAGAAAAGTTGCGCGCCGGTTTGTCCAGGGAGAGTTGCAGCGCTGCCGACGGGGGTGCTAGCATCGAGCTTCGATCCCGCCGCGAGTGGACGGAAGAAGGAGCAAGAGATGGCGTTTCAGGGTGTGGATTTTCTGGAGCTCGACTCATTGCTGAGCGAGGAAGAGAAGGTGACCCGGGGAAGCGTGCGGCAGTGGGTGGAGGAGAACATCATTCCCATCATCGAAAAGCACAGCCAGGCGGGGACGTTTCCGCTGGAGCTGGTGCCGGAGATGGCGCGGCTCGGCTACTTCGGAGCCAACCTCACCGGCTACGGCTGCGCGGAGATGTCGAACGTCGAGTACGGGCTGATCATGCAGGAGCTGGAACGCGGCGACTCGGGCTTGCGCAGCTTTGTTTCGGTGCAGTCGGCGCTGGTGATGTACCCGATTCATGCCTTCGGTTCGGAGGAGCAAAAAGACAAGTGGCTGCCGCGGCTGCAGAAGGGCGAAGCCATTGGCGGCTTCGGGCTCACGGAGCCAGGCTTTGGCTCGAACCCGGGCGGCATGCTGACCCGCGCGCGCAAGGACGGCGACAGCTACGTGCTCAACGGCGAGAAGATGTGGATCACGAACGGCTCGCTCGCCGACGTGGCGCTTGTCTGGGCCAAAGAAGACGACGGCCAGATTGCGGGCTTCCTAGTCGAGAAAGGGACGAAAGGCTTCAAGGCCTGGGACATCCACGGCAAGTATTCGCTGCGCGCTTCGGTAACGTCGGGGCTGGCGCTGAGCGATTGTCGCATCCCGGCCTGCAACCGTCTGCCGCGCGCACAGGGGCTGAAGGCGGCACTCGCCTGCCTGACGCAGGCGCGCTACGGCATCGGCTGGGGCGCGCTGGGCGCGGCCATGCAGTGCTATGAGACCGCGCTTACCTACGCCAAGGAGCGGAAGCAGTTCGCCGGCCAGCCCATCGCCAGCCACCAGCTCGTGCAGCAGAAGCTCGTCTGGATGATGAGCGAGATTTCCAAAGGGCAACTCCTGGCGCTCCACGTCGGTCGCCTCAAGGACCAGAACCGAGCTAACTATGCGCATATTTCTCTGCTCAAGCAAAACAACGTCTGGGTGGCTCTCGAATCGGCCCGCAAGGCGCGCGACATCCTAGGGGCGAACGGCATCACCGGCGACTACCCCGTGTTCCGCCATATGTGCAACCTGGAGACTGTCTACACCTACGAGGGCACCCACGACATCCACACCTTGATCCTGGGAGACAAGATCACCGGCATCCCCGCCTTCGAGTAGGCCGGCACGGACCGTGCGACCCAACACGAGCGAGGGAACATTCTCGGGGCAACGACCGTAAGCTAGAGCAGCGGGAGGGAATCCCATGCGGCAGGCAAGTCATCCCCCCTCGGGCAGTTATTCCCAGCGGGGCGGCGCGCTGGGCGTCATCCTAGCGATTCTGGGCGGGCTGCTGTTAGTGGCTCTCATCGCCACGTGCGTCACCCTCTACGTCCTAAGCCGCTACGTGAAGGTGGATGTGCAAAGAACCGAGGCCGGCAAGCAGGTGGCGATTGAAACCCCCCTTGGCGGGCTCAAAGTGCGCAAGGCCGACGACATCGCCCAGGAACTCAACCTGCCCGTTTATCCCGGCGCCCGCGCCTCGGACGAGAACGCCTCCATTCAGTTCTGGGGCGGCACCGAAGACCACCAGGAGGGTTTCGACTTCACCATCGCCCAATACTTTTCCGACGACTCTCTCGACCAGGTGGACGCCTGGTACCGGGAAAACCTCACCCCCGACTTCAAGCGGGAGCCCGGCCGCCTCGCGGGTACCACCAGCGGCGCCACTCACCGCCGCCCGCGCATCGAGCGGGACGCCGAAGGTGTCGTCTACATCCGCGAGAGTAGCGACCGCACTCGCGGCGTGGGACTCGAGCGTAGACACGGCGAGGTGAGAATCGTTCTCTTCGACCTCTGGGAGGCACGCGGCCAGTAAGGGCCGTGACCCTTCGGCTTCGCCTCCGGGCAGGCTCGTGACGAGTGACTCGTAACTCGCGTGCCGAGAGCGCTCTTGACACCCCTGCAGGGCGAGACTATTGTGGCCGCCAACTCATCAACACAACCCGAGGCCGCTAACGGAGTCACGCGATGAAACACTCTCGGAGCTTGGTGTTTCTGGTGGCGCTGGTTTGGTTCCTCCTGCCAACCAGAGCTGATGCGCAGCGTGAGCGGGTGCAGGTCGGCCGGGATATCGAGGTCGGCCCCAACGAAACCGTCGGCGAAGCGGTCTGCATCGGCTGCTCCATCCGTGTCCAGGGCATCATCAGGGGCGAAGCGGTTGCCGTTGGCGGCGGGATAGAAATTGACGGCGAAATCCATGGC
>JACQTG010000066.1 GCA_016210895.1 Acidobacteriota bacterium | reverse complement strand
GGATAGTCCCCCGGAGGATGCAATGTCTTCTGAATTCTTCAACCCTCAACTGGCAGCCCGCCACGCCAAATTCGACTTTGACTTCCCCGAACGGGCGTTGGCCGGGCGGGTCATCCTCATCCCGGGCGGCAGTGGGGGGCTAGGTGCGGCGTTGACCGCGTTGCTGGCGCGCGAGGGCGCCCGGGTCGTGGTGGGCTACGGCAGCAACCGCGAGCGGGCCGAGCGACTTGCCCAGACGCTGAACCGCCAGGGCCCGGGCCAAGTGCTTTGTATTGAAGGGGATCTTCGGGAGGCGGCGGTCCGCGAGCGCTTGTTTGCCGAGGCTCTGCGCCTGACGGGCGAGGTTTATGGCCTAGTCAATTTTCTCGGCGACCCGGCGCGGGTGGAGTTCGCCCGCCTGGGCGAAGCCGAGATGGCCGAGTCCTTCCGGCTGAACTATTTCGCCCCCGTGCTGCTGGCCAAGCGCGTAGGCGAGCATATGCTGGAGAAGGGGGTTCCCGGCAGCATTGTTTTCCTCTCCACCATGCAGGCAGTGGCGGCGTTTGAGAGCAGCCTGAACTACGCCGGCCCCAAGACCGCGCTGGTGCAGGCGGCGCGCATCCTGGCCAAGCAGTGGGGCGGGAAGGCCAATATCCGCGTGAACGTGGTGGCGCCGGGGGTGAGCCTGGCGGGGATGGCCGAGGCCAGCATCCAGTCGGGCAAGTACGATGCCTTCATCCGCAACGACGCCATCGCCCGCTTTGGCCGGCCCGAAGACGTGGCCCGGGTCATTCGCCTGCTGCTCGAGCCCGACAACTACCTCACCGGCCAGGTCATCACCGTCGACGGCGGCCTGACTCTTCGCCGCGATCGAGGCTAGCATTCTTGCGGCAAACTAAGCTTTGCGCTGAGATCCCGACGAAAGTCGGGACCGCGGCTAGCCAGCTTTCGCCACGCCGGGTTCTTCTCCTTGCCGGGGACTTTTGTGCGACCGCGGTAAGCGGTTTATAATAGTCACTCCACGCCAATTCTGGGGGAGGTTGCGTGTCTTTGTCAGCAGATCGCTTCGGCCCAGCTCTCCTCACCGACCTCTACGAGCTGACCATGGCGGCGGCCTACTTCGAGAACCGCATCGAGGACGTGGCCAGCTTTGAGCTCTTCGTGCGCGGCCTGCCCGAGAACCGTTCTTACTTGCTGGTGGCGGGCCTCGACCAGGCTCTCGATTACCTGGGAAACCTCCGCTTCGCGCCGGAGCAGATTGACTACCTGCGCCGCCACCCGGTCTTTGCCCGCGTCAGCCCGGCGTTTTTCGACTACCTGGCCGGGTTGCGCTTCACCGGCGAAGTGTGGGCGATGCCCGAGGGCACGGTGGCGTTTGCCGACGAGCCGCTGCTCCGCGTCACTGCACCCATCATCGAGGCGCAACTGCTCGAAACCTTCCTGCTCACCACGCTGAGCTTTCAGACCTCGATTGCCAGCAAGGCGGCGCGGGTGGCGAAGGCGGCGCGAGGCCGCGGCGTGGTGGAATTCGGCAGCCGGCGCGCCCATGGGCCTGAAGCCGGGGTGCTGGCGGCGCGCGCAGCCTACATCGGCGGTTGCATCGGGACCTCGAACGTCGAAGCCGGCTTTCGCTACGGCATCCCCACCTACGGCACCGTCGCCCATTCCTTCGTGATGCGCTACGACGAGGAGGAGGCAAGCTTCCGCGACTTCCAAGGTGTCTTTCCCGACCACGCCGTCCTGTTGCTCGATACCTACGACACGCTGGCGGCGGTGGAGAAAATCATCCGGCTGGGTCTCAAGCCGGCCGGCGTGCGACTCGACAGCGGCAACCTGATCGAGCTCAGCCGGCAGGTGCGCAGTCGACTCGATGCCGCGGGGCTTTACGAAACAAAGATCTTTGCCAGCGGCGACTTGAACGAGTACCGCGTGGCCGAAATCCTCGCCGCCGAGGCGCCCGTGGACGCCTTTGGCGTGGGGACGGAGCTTGCGACCTCGAAGGATGCGCCATCGCTCGGAGCCATCTACAAGCTGGTCGAGGTCGTCCGCCAGGGCGTGCCGCACTATCGCGCCAAGTTCAGCGAGGACAAAGCCACCTATCCCGGCTCGAAGCAGGTCTTCCGCTTTCTGGATCGGCAGGGCCTCTACGACCACGACCTGGTGACGCGGGCGGAGGAGAGCGCGGCCAAGGGCCAAGCGTTGTTGCGCCGGGTGATGCTTGACGGTCGGCGGGTGGAGCCCGCGCCACCTTTGGCGGAAGTGCGCGAGGCTGCGGCGGCCAATCTCGACCGGCTGCCGCACGCCTGCCGGCAACTGCACGAGCGCGGCGCTTACCCGGTGCGCTTCAGCCCGGCGCTCGAAAAGCTGCTGGATACGGTGCGCCAGCAGATGGTGCAGCCGCTAGCCAATCCCACGGGGAAGAAACAATAGCCATGGCTCGAGCCAAGACCATCTTCTGGGACGTGGACACGCAGGTAGACTTCATGCTGCCGGGCGGCAAGCTCTACGTTCCCGGAGCGGAAAAGATCATTCCGAATCTAAAGGCCTTGATCGAGGCCGCGGGGCGCGCAGGCATCTTCGTGGTCTCTTCAGCGGACGCGCATGGGCCGAACGACGAAGAGTTCAGTCAGTATCCGCCGCACTGCTTGGCGGGCACGCCCGGGCAGCAGAAAGTACCCGAGACCTTGCTCCCGCGCTGCCACATCATTCCCAATCAGCCCGCGCCGCTGCCCGCACTGACAGGTCTCGACCAGGTGGTACTGCAGAAGCAGAAATTCGACGTTTTTACCAACCCCAACACCGACACGCTGCTCGAGCAGTGGGGGCGCGCGATCGAATTTGTGCTCTTCGGCGTGGTGACGGAGATTTGCGTGGCGCACGCCGCGCGCGGCCTGCTCGACCGCGGCTACCGGCTGCGCCTGGTGCGCGACGCCACGGAAAGCCTGGACAAGGACAAAGCCAAGTCGCTCTTCGACGAGGTGAAGCGGCGCGGCAGCCAACTGGTGACGACCGCGGAAATCGTCCAGGCGGTGAGCTGAGATGGCGGTGATTTCCTCCACCGAGTTGCGTCCCGGGCAAGCGGTGCGCCTCGACGGCGACATCTACAAGGTCGTCAGCGCCGACTACCACGCTGGCGGCGGCAAGATGGCCGGGGTCACCCATGCCAAGCTGCGCAACCTGGCCACGGGCGCCACCTGGGAGCGGCGCTTCCGTCCCGATGAGCGCGTGGAGGAAGTCGAGCTCGAGCGGCAGAATATGCAGTTCCTCTACGCGGACGGCGACGCCAGCTACTTTATGAACCCGGAGACGTTTGAGCAGCTAGGCATCGCAAACGAGCGGTTGGGCGTGGCGGCGCGCTACCTGCAGCCCGAGATGACCTTGCCAGTCGAGTTCTCCGAAGGTCAGCCCGTGGGCGTGGTCTTTCCCGCGGTGGTCGAGCTGCGGGTCGAGTCCACCGCGCCGCCCGTGCACAGTCCCGGCTCGGATACGGTCTGGAAGGAAGCCAGGCTC
>JACQTG010000073.1 GCA_016210895.1 Acidobacteriota bacterium | reverse complement strand
TAGTCCTCCACCAGTTCGACGCCATTGACGTAGACACGCCCGGCGCGGACTTCCACCCGCTCGCCCGGCATCCCGATGACGCGCTTGACGAACGACTTTCGCGGATCGCGCGGATAGCGGAACACAATGATGTCCCCGCGTTCTACCGGCTCGAAATGATAGACAAACTTGTTGATGAAGATTCGCTCCTGATCGTTCAACTCGGGCGCCATGCTCGTGCCTTCCACCTTGACGGGCTGGTAGAGGAAGATAATGATGACGAGCGCCAGCGCCACCGCCAGAAAGAGCTCGCGGACCCAAGAGAGAGAAAGGAAGAAGCGGGTGGCGCGCCGCCCCATGATTGCCCACCGGCGCCACAGGTTCAGTGAGGGTTGGTCGTGGTCGTCATCCAGCATCCCGGACATGGAGCTTTATAACATGAGTCCCGCGCGGGCGCAACGTCACCTATGAATCAGCCGGCATCGCGCATTACCCTGCTGCTCCCCGCTTTGAATGAAGAGCAGGCCCTACCGCAGGTGTTTGCGCAGTTGCCGCGGGAACTCTTCTCCCAGATCATTGTCGTCGACAACGGCAGTACGGACTGCACGGCGGAGGTGGCGCGGCAGCTGGGGGCCACGGTGGTGCGCGAGTTCCGCCGTGGCTATGGCCAGGCGTGTCTCACCGGCCTGACACAGGTCGCTGACGATACCGGCATTGTTGTGTTTCTGGACGCCGATGGCAGCGATGTGCCGAGCGAGATCGAACATCTGCTGGCGCCGATTCTCGCCGAAGAAGCCGACCTGGTCATTGGCTCGCGCGTCTCCGGCCAGGCAGAACCCGGGGCACTTCGCTGGCAGCAACGCTGGGGGAACCGCCTGGCCACTCTCATGATCCGCGCCCTTTATGGGGTTCGTTACACCGACCTGGGGCCCTTTCGCGCCATCCGCTGGCGCGCACTGCGCGCGCTCGATCTGCAGGATCGCAACTACGGCTGGACGGCAGAAATGCAGATCAAGGCCGCTCAGCGCGGGTTGCGCATCCGTGAAGTGCCGGTGAGCTACCGGCGGCGCATTGGCAAGTCAAAAATCTCCGGAACCATCAGAGGAACGCTGCTCGCCGGGGGAAAGATCATCTGGACGATCCTGAGGCTGCGCTTCTCACATTAACACACGTCAGCGGCGTGTGAGCTTGATTGTCTTGCTGAGGCCAACGGTGATACCTGTGTCGGCGTCGTCTTTCGTCAAGCCAGCGATTCCGGCAACGTCCCAGCGAAATCCTCCGGCAAAAATCTGAAACCCCAGGCGCACCTGGCCCCGGCTGCCGGTGCCGACTAAGGGGCTGGTGGCGGGAGTGGGTCGCGTGCTCTTGCGCCCCTGAACCTCCCCGACTAGGTTGATCCGCTCGTTGAGCGGGATGAGGAAGCCGCCGCCCAGCAGCAGAACGTCGTTTTGGGTAAAGAGTCCTGCCGGAGCCTGGAGAATGGCCAGACCAATGTGTCCAAAGGTATTGATCTGGCGAAGATGTTTCTGTACCAGCAGGGTGGAAAAGACATTTGTGGTGTTGAGGCCGATGCCGCGGCGCTCGTCGCTCGTGGGCATCTCAAAGCCGAAACGAAAGCCGAAGGCAGGCCGACGGCCCTGCTCGGGAAAAAGCTTCACCTTGGCGGCAAGTGAAAAGTCGCCCACGTCATCGGTCGAGCTACCGCCCTGGCTCAGAATAGGCGCGACGAAGGCCGGTTGCTGGTCGCTGACGGCCAGGAAGTTGCGGATCGTACCGTCGAATTGAATTTCCACGCGCGGGCTGACGCCGAACTGAAACGCTACGACGCCGACGCGCGTCACGTCACCTTCCAAGCCCGCCAGCGGAAACCGTGCCCCTTGCAGGAATTCGAATCCAAACTGCACCAGCAGTTCTCCGGACGCAATGGTTTCGACTTCCTGGGTGACAAGCGGGCGCTGCTGCGCAGCCAGCGAGAGCGGCAGCAGGCAGCACAAACCAACGAACAGGAAACGTTTCGGCAAGCGCAAAGCGCGCGTAGTATGGAGAAAGTGCGGCTCGGAGGCAAGCACCGAGAGGTGGGTCTTATTCGGACAACAACTCGTAGCCCACGATGGCCAGCGCCGACAGAACCGCGGTTTCCGTGCGCAGGATTTGCCGGCCAAGGGAAACTTCGACAAAACCCGCCTCGTGTGCCGCGGCCAGCTCCTCAGCCGTCCATCCGCCTTCCGGGCCCACGGCCAGAGCTACCTTGTGCGGCTGCGGCTCGGCACGCAGCCAGCGTCGCAAGGGCGGCGCGTCGCTCGATTCCGATAGCAGAATGCGCGCGTCGCAGCCCTCAGCCGCAGCAAGTCCAACGGAAAATTCTGCCAGTGGTCTGAGCTGAGGGAGGAAGGTGCGCCGGGACTGCTCTGCGGCCGCCTGCAAGACCTTTTCCCAGCGTGGAGCACGAGCGTTGGCAGCACGAACCAGATGGCGATCAGAGCGCGCGGCCGCCACCGGAACGATCTCGCTGACGCCCAGCTCCGTGGCCTTTTCCAGCAGCCACTCGAAGCGGGCAAACTTAATCACCGCGACCAGGAGAACGAGCCGAGCCCCTTCTGCGGCTGCACCCACCGGCTCGACGAGCTCAAACTCAACCTTTTTCGGGCTCACCGAGATGACGCGGCCGATCCAAACCGATTTCTGATCAGAAAGTTCGTACAACTGCCCTGGCCGCGCGCGCAGCACGTGCGCCACGTGATGAGCTGTTTCGCCTAGAAGCAGCGCCCGGCCTTGTGCAAAGTCAGAAACGAAGAAGCGGCGTCGAGCCAAGGGTGAACCTCAGAGAATGCGCCTATCTTCGACCGCAGGCAGGGAGCTTGCCCCTCCCCGCGAACTCCCAAAATAGCAGATGGATGAGGGCTAGCCGAAGATGTCTTTGACGCGGTCGAAGAGGCTCGTCTTCTCGGCGGGACGATTTTCGGCGGGCAGTTTCCCGGCTAGCTCTTCGATCAAGCGGCGCTGCTCGCGCGTGAGCTTCTTGGGGGTGACGACTTTCAACTCCACAAACAGGTCGCC
>JACQTG010000061.1 GCA_016210895.1 Acidobacteriota bacterium | reverse complement strand
GTCCGAAGACAGCCCATCCCGAGCAGTGGAACCTGGACGCGCTGCGCCGCGAGCTCTGGAGCCAGTTCGGGCTTGACCTGCGCAGCGAGGAAATCGAACCGGGAGAACTCGGCCAGGAGGAACTGGAAGAGAACATTCTTGCGGCGTTGCACCGCAGGTACGAGGAGAAGGAGCAGCAACTCGGCGCCGAGACCTTGCGGCGACTCGAACGCATCATCCGGCTGCAGATTGTTGACACCCAGTGGAAGGACCATCTGCTGACGATGGACCACCTGAAGGAGGGCATTGGCCTGCGCGGCTACGGACAGAAAGACCCGCTGATCGAATACAAGCGGGAATCGTTCGGACTGTTCCAGGAGATGCTCGACCGGATCGACGACGAGAGTCTGCGCTACCTGTTCCTGATGCGCCCGGTGCAGCAGGAAGTAAGCGAGGAGGAACGCGAGTTCGCGCGCCGCCGCCGGCGGCAGCAGGCCGATCTGCAGTTTATCGGCGGCGGTAGCCCCGCCGCCGCGCGACCCCAACCCGTCGTGCGCGGAGAGAAAATCGGGCGGAACGAACCCTGCCCCTGCGGCTCCGGCAAGAAGTACAAGAAATGCCACGGAGCCGTAGCCTGAGAGGTTCAGTGGGCAGCCAGCGAGACAAAATGGGTGACAAGCCCAAAGCCGTCTGTATGCTCTGCGGAAAGCCTTCGCCCAAAAGCATCTGCGACGCTTGCGCGCAACGCGTGCAGGGCGAGCAGTACCATCGCAAGCAGAAGGAAGAGAAAGGCAAGCAGTAGCCCGAGCGATAGGCAGCCCGTGCTCCAACGGCAACTTAGGTCTCCGGTTGACTTCCTGCTCCTCTCGATCCTCCTGGCAGTTGCCTGCGGCGGCGGCTCCCAGGATCCTTCACCCGGTCAAGGACCCACGCCGGTTCCCTTCCGGGTGGAAACGTTTCTCGCCAATCTCAATTTCCCCGTCACCCTAGCCTTTGCCCCGGATGGGCGGCTGTTTTTCAACGAGCTGCAAACGGGCAACGTGCGCATCATTGAGAATGGCCAGTTGCTGCCCACGCCGTTTGCTAGCTTGCCGGTGGAAACGAGCGGCGAGCGCGGCTTACTTGGGCTGGCCTTCGACCCCAATTTCGCCAGCAACCGTTTCGTCTACCTGCTCTACTCGGACGTAATCCAGAACAACCAGCGCGTGGTCAAGTTCACGGACGTGGGTAACATGGGCATGAATATGGAAGTCGTCGTGGACAATCTTCCTTCAGCTTCGATCCACAACGGCGGCAACATCGGCTTCGGGCGGGACGCCAAACTCTACATCACCATCGGAGACAGCTCAGTTCCGGCCAATTCACAGGATATGAACTCGCTGGCCGGGAAAATCCTGCGCTACGACCCCAACGGCACTATCCCCACCGACAATCCGTTCGGTTCCGGGCGCGCGGCTTTCAACCGCGGGTTGCGCAACAGCTTTGATTTCACCTTCCATCCTACCGCCGGAACCATTTATGCGAGCGAAAACGGTCCCCAGTGTGACGATGAAGTGAACCGCATCGTAGCAGGCGGCAACTACGGCTGGCGACCCAGCTATCCCTGCGGGGATACAAGCACAAATTTCATCGCGCCGCTCACCCGCTTCAACCCCACCATCGCCCCCACCGGCATCTGCTTTTACACCGGAACTGTCTTCCCGCAGTTTCGCAACAGCCTTTTCTTGGTCGATTTCAACACCGGCCGGGTGCGGCGGTTCGTGGTGGACGAAGCCAACCAGGGCCGGATTCTGTCGAGTGAGATTGTGGTGGACGGCGGGTTCGGTCAGTTATTGGACATCGTGCAGGGGCCGGACGGGTTCATCTACTTTTCCAGCACGAGCGCCATCTTGCGGCTCGTACCGCAATAGCCGAAAAAACAGCTACTTCTTGGCCTTGTCCGCCTCGGGTTTCCGGATGCGGAAGGAAGCGGTGGATGTCCAGCGAGCCTTGCGGTTGAATTGTTCTTCGATCTGCTGAACATCGAGCTTCAGGAACTGTTCGGAGTCGCCGATATCCTGCGTACGCCAGAAGCGGAGGTGAACTTTGTACTTGGCCGGCGGGGAAAAACTTACCGGGAAGACAACCGAATCACCAGGAGCCAGGCTGGCTACGCGGAAGCGGGCGCCGCGCTGTCCCGCGTAGACCCAGCGCTCAGAGCGGAAGAAAAACTTATGCTTGCGCCGTTCATAGACGGGCTGGCCGGGCAAGCGCTTCCCCTGGTCAGTACGAACGCCGGCTTGCACCTCCGTAATGATGTACATCGGTTCGTCGCTGCGATTGGTCAGCCGGACCTGGATGTTCTCCCCCGGCGCATAATTCCGGCTTTCTTCGACCAGCTCCAGCTTGGCGGGGTTCTTGCGAAACGGCAGCTCTGGCATCCCGAGCTGCCAGAGGGTGGAAAGGCAAACTGTAAGAATCCCAACGAACACTCCCGCCATTTTAGCATCAGGAGGCGGGATTGGCACAAGAGATGTACGCGTCCAACAGGTACTGTGGCGGCGCGTGGGGAGGGGCCGGTGGCGGGTGCCTCGTGAGACAGAGCATTCCTCGCCCCGACGGAATAGGACCAAGGGTGGCCTTCGCGGGAGCGCAGGGCTCCCAATCCGGGACAGTTTCTCAAGATTCTCATCCTGTTCATGGTTCTCATCGTGTTCACGGTGTTCATAGTTATTAGACATGCGGAGGAAAGTCGGGTAGGGTGCCGGCCAGAGGAAGTTGTGTGTCAGGTGTGAGGTTTCGCGGCGAGCGACGAGGGGTTAGTCGAGACTAATCTCAACGGTGAACTGATTGGCAATGAAGGAGTTAGACGAACAAGAAATAACTCCCGGGGAGGGGGCGGCTGGCGAGCCCGAAAGGCAAGACCGGGATACGGCAAAGTTGCCCGAGGAGAAGCGCTGCCGCCACACCTGGGCGGACGGCCGGCGGTGCCGGGCGGCCCACATGAAGGGCTCGGAGTGGTGTTTCTTCCACGACCCGGCCCTGCACACACCGCCGCCCCCCTTAGCCCTGCTGACGGCCAGCGAGCTGCACGCGCTGTTGGGGCGGACGATTCGCGATCTGCAGCAGAATCGCCTGACGGCAGGCCAAGCGTATGCGATCGGGTATCTCGCGCAGTTGCTCTTCACCCAACAGGAGAATGTACAGCGGGAGTATGGTTTAGCCCGTGGAGAGGAGGGGTTGATGGAAGCGATCGAGGAAGGAGTCGAGAAAGCGGCGGCCGGGGAGCTTGACCCTGAGCCGGACGATGCCTAGAATGAGTTCCCACAGTTTTGGGACGAGACCGTGATCTTTCCATGCTGAATGGACCGCTGCCGGAGGGGCTCACTTTCGACGACGTATTGTTGATTCCCGCCTACTCTTCCGTCCTGCCGGCCCAGGTCGACGTCACCACACAGTTGACGCGGAATATTCGCCTGAACATCCCAGTCGCGAGCGCAGCGATGGACACGGTGACCGAGTCGCGGCTGGCGATTGCGATGGCCCGTCAGGGCGGGATCGGAATCATTCACCGCAATATGTCGCCGGGACGCCAAGCGGAGGAAGTAGACAAGGTCAAGCGGTCGGAGAGCGGGATGATCGTGGATCCGGTGACGATTTCCCCGCAGAGCTTGATCGCCGAGGCGCGGGAGCTGATGGCGAAGTACCGGATCTCGGGTCTGCCGGTGACGGAAGGGCCGCGGCTGGTGGGGATCGTCACGAACCGCGATCTGCGCTTTCAGTCGCGCGCCGACCTACCCGTATCGGCGGTGATGACCAAGCAGAACCTAGTAACCGTCCCCGTCGGCACCACCCTGGCTGACGCCGAGAGGATCCTCCAGGAGCATCGGGTCGAGAAGCTGCTGGTCGTGGACGGGGATTTCCGCCTGAAGGGATTGATTACGGTCAAAGACATTCAGAAAAAACTTCAGTATCCCCATGCGGCCAAGGACGAACAGGGGCGGCTGCGGGCAGGGGCGGCGATTGGCGCGACGGGTGACTTTCTCGAGCGGGCCGAAGTGTTGTGCAAGACCAAGGTGGACGTGCTCGTCATCGACACCGCGCACGGGCATTCCGAGCGGGTGCTGGCGGCGATCAAAGTGGTCAAGCAAAAGATGCCGGAGATCGAGCTCATCGCTGGCAACGTGGCCACCTATCAGGCGGCGCAAGACATGATCCGACTAGGCGTGGATGGAATCAAAGTGGGGATCGGCCCGGGGTCAATCTGCACGACGCGCGTGGTCACGGGCGCCGGCGTGCCGCAACTGACCGCCATCGCCGACTGCGCGAAGGCGGCACGGCCGGCCGGCATCCCGTTGATTGCCGACGGCGGCATCAAGTATTCGGGCGACATCGCCAAGGCAATTGCCGCCGGCGCCTCGTCGGTGATGATTGGCAGCTTGCTCGCGGGCACGGACGAAAGCCCCGGGGAGACAGTGCTGTTCCAGGGGCGGAGTTTCAAGTCCTACCGGGGAATGGGCTCGCTGGGAGCGATGTCAAGCGGCAGCGCCGATCGCTATGCCCAGGACACCGCGCAGCCGAGCGCTATGGGCGAAGACCGCGGCAAGCTGGTGCCAGAAGGCGTCGAAGGGCGCGTTCCCCACAAGGGTCCGCTGGCGGCGATGATCGAGCAACTGGTCGGCGGGCTGCGGAGCGCGATGGGCTATTGCGGGTGCTGCAAGATCTCCGAGATGCAAGAGCGAGCGCGCTTCCTGCGCATCACGCCGGCCGGCTTGCGCGAAAGCCACGTCCACGACGTCATCATCACCCGAGAAGCCCCCAACTACCGCATCGAATAGCCGGGAAAGCTAGGCGGGACCGTGGCCCTGAACAGGAAGACCCCTTCTTATTCAGTGGCACGGGCTTCGGGCTGGGGTTCTTCGCGCTTCCTTTTCTTTTCTTTCTTAGGTTTGGGTTTCAGTTCGCTGCCGATCAATTCCACGATGGCCACCTCGCCGCCATCGCCGCGCCGCCAGCCGGCACGCAGGATGCGCGTGTAACCCCCGGGCCGGTCAGCAAAGCGCGGCCCCAGAGCCGAAAACAGCTTCTTGACCACGGGAGGGCGCGCGAGGAAGGCAGCCGCCTGACGGCGCGCGTGAAGCGTGTCGCGTTTCGCCAGTGTAATCATGCGTTCGGCGAGAGGCCGTAGGGCTTTGGCTTTGGGCAGGGTGGTGGTAATGCGCTCGTGCTCGAGCAGGTTGGTCACCAGGCCGCGCAAGGTCTGCCGGCGGTGAGCCGGTGAGCGGCCGAGCTTCTTGTAACCCCAGCGATGGCGCATAGTCGAGGCGACTCTAGCTTGTGGGCTGAGCTTCTTCGGCTGCGGGCTGCTCGGCGCCCGGCGAGGGCGAGATGATGCGGCCCTGCTCGTCGAGCCTCATCCCCAATTGCAAGCCCATGGTGGTGAGAATCTCCTTGATCTCGTTCAGGGACTTGCGGCCGAAGTTCTTGGTCTTGAGCATTTCCGCCTCCGTGCGCTGCACGAGCTCGCCAATCGTGCGGATGTTGGCGTTCTTTAGGCAGTTGTAGGCGCGCACGGAGAGCTCTAGGTCTTCGACGGAGCGGCCGAGATACTCCACACGAGGATCGAACACCTGCTCGGCGGTCACTTCGGGCAGCTCCGGCTGCTCTTCAAAGGCGATGAACAGGCTCATATGGTCTTTGAGCAGCTTGGCCCCGAAACCGATGGCATCGGCGGGCTTGATCGCGGTGTTCGTCCAGACTTCTACGGTCAACTTCTCGTAGTCGGTCATCTGGCCCAAGCGAGCCGCTTCGACCGTGTAGTTCACCTTGCGTACGGGCGAGTGCACCGAGTCCACGGGAATGTAACCGACCGGCAGGTCCTCGTCGAAGTTGCGGTCAGCGGAGACATAGCCGCGGCCGTTTTTGACGCGCATCTCAATCGCCAGCCGTCCGCCCTCGCTGACGGTGGCGATGTGGACGCTCTTGTCCAGCACCTCGAAGTCGGCGTCCTCTTCGATCATCGCCGCCGTGACTTCGCCGGGCTCGCTCGCCGTCAGATAGATGGTCTTGACAATGTCGTTATTCAGCTTGAAGGGGATCTGCTTGAGGTTGAGGATGACGTCGGTGGCGTCTTCGACCACGCCCGGGATGGACTGGAACTCGTGGAGCACCCCTTCGATCTTCATTGCGGTGATGCCGGCACCCTCGATCGAGCTCAGCAGCACGCGCCGCAACGCATTTCCCACAGTGGTGGCAAAGCCGCGCTCAAACGGCTGGGCGTAAAACTTCCCGTACGATGGCGTCAGCGTTTCCAGCTCCACCGCCAATCGCTTGGGCTTCTGAAATCCTTTCCACATAGCCTTCCCTGCCTCCTCGTTTCTGGCTGCCCGGTTGGGCAGAAGATTTATTTCGAGTAGAACTCCACGATGAGCTGCTCGTTGATCTCCGGGGTTGTGAGCTCTTCGCGCTTGGGCAGGTTGATGAGCTTGACGCGAAACAGCGCGCGCTCGACTTCGAGCCAGCTGGGCGGCGTTTGCCGCGCCGCGTGCTCGCCTGCCTGCAGCACCATCGCGTTTTCCTTCATCCGGTCCGCTACGGTGACTTCCTCGCCCACGGCCAGCAGGTAGGAGGGGATGTTGACCCTCTTGCCATTGACGCGTACATGACCGTGCAGCACGAGCTGGCGGGCCTGCGCGCGCGAGCTGGCAAACCCGGCCCGCTGCACGATGCTATCCAGGCGCCGCTCAAGCGTCGCCAGCAAGTTCTCGCCGGTCTTCCCCGGCAGTTTTTCGGCCCGGGCGAAGGTGCGCCGGAACTGCCGCTCGAACTCGCCGTAGATGCGGCGAACTTTCTGTTTCTCGCGCAGTTGCGCACCGTAGGCGCCTACCTTGCTCCGCCGGCGACCCGTGCCGTGCTGGCCGGGGGGCATATTGCGGCGCTCGATGGCGCACTTGTCGGTGAAACAGCGCTCCCCTTTCAGGAACAGCTTCACGCCTTCACGCCGACAGAGCCGGCAAACGGCTTCTCGATAGCGAGCCATTCTCCTCCTTCGTTCCCCTACACACGGCGCCGCTTGGGCGGGCGGCAACCGTTGTGCGGGATAGGTGTCGCGTCTCGGATCGAAGTTACCTGCAGCCCGGCGGCGCCCAGGGCACGCACGGCCGATTCGCGTCCCGAGCCCGGACCCCTGACCCGTACTTCCACCGTACGCATACCGAAGTCCCGCGCGGCTTGGGCCGCCCGGCTGGCCGCCTGTTGGGCCGCGAAGGGTGTCCCCTTGCGCGAGCCCTTAAACCCGATCGAACCCGCGCTCGCCCAAGCGACCGAATTCCCCTCCCCATCGGTGATGGTCACGATGGTGTTGTTGAAGGTAGCCTGAATGTGCGCGACGCCATGCGCCACGTGGCGCTTTTCGCGCTTCTTGCGAAATTCTTTCTTCTTGGCTGGCTTGGCCGCCGCCGGTTTGCCGGCTTCGGGCTGGGCTTTAGCCATCGCGTTTCTCCCTTAGCCTTTCTTGGTCACTGCGGGCTTGCGCACGGCCACAGTATGGCGGCGCGGCCCCTTGCGCGTGCGCGCGTTGGTATGGGTCCGCTGGCCGCGGACGGGCAGATTCCTCCGGTGGCGCGACCCACGGTAACAGCCGATCTCCATCAGGCGCTTGATGTTCATCGAAATGTCTTTGCGCAGGTCACCCTCGACCCTGCCCTGCTCTTCGATAATCTGGCGGATGCGCGTCACCTCGTCCTCGGTAAGCGCCGAGACTTTCGTAAACGGGTCAACGCTCGCCTGTGCCAGAATCGCCCGCGAACGCGACTGCCCGATGCCGTAGATACAGGTCAGGCCAATCCAGATGTTCTTGCTCGCGGGCAGATCCACTCCGGCAATGCGTGCCATTCTCCTTCTCCTTTACCCTCAACCCTGGCGCTGCTTGTGCTTCGGGTTCGAACAAATCACCCGCACCACGCCGCGCCGGCGAATAATCTTACAGTGGTCGCAAATCCGTTTGACCGAGGCACGAACCTTCATCGCTGCTCACTTGTAGCGATAGACGATGCGGCCGCGGGTCAGATCATAGGGTGACAGCTCCACGGCCACGCGATCTCCCGGAAGGATGCGAATAAAGTTCTTTCGCATCCGCCCTGAAATGTGGGCCAGCACCTGGTGCTTGTTCTCCAGCTCCACGCGGAACATCGCGTTGGGCAGGGTCTCAATCACCGTGCCGACCACCTCAATCGCTTCTTCTTTCGCCATCGCTCCTTTCGCGTCTGTCTCTTAGGCCACCCACAGCCCCAACCCAGGGCCTAGCGGACGGTCAAAATCCACGGGCCGTTCTGCGTAACGGCGACGCAGTGCTCGAAGTGAGCCGCGTAGCCGCCGTCGGCGGTAACCGCGGTCCAGCGGTCCGGCTGAATTGTTACCACGGGCGACCCGATCGCCACCATCGGCTCGATCGCCAGCACCATGCCGGGTCGCAGCTTGGGGCCGTGCACCGGCGTGACGTAGTTGGGGACCTCGGGCTCCTCGTGCATCTGTGTCCCGATCCCATGCCCACAAAACTCACGAATCACGGAAAAGCCGTGGCGCTCCACATGCTCCTGTACGGCACGCGAGATGTCGCCCAGGTAGTTGCCCGGGCGGGCCTGCTCGATGGCGCGCTCGAGCGCCTCCCGCGCCACGCGCACGAGCGTTTCCATTTCGGGCGCAACCGGCTCGAGGGTCACCGTGGTGGCGGTATCGGCAAAGTAGCCGTCAAGCTCCACCCCCACGTCCACCGACACCACATCACCGCGCTTGAGCTTTCTCTCTGACGGAATCCCGTGCACGATCTCCTCGTTCACCGAGATGCACGAGGTGCAGGGATAGCCGCGGTAGCCTTTGAAGGCGGGCCGGGCGTTGCGCTCGGCGATGTGCTGTTCGGCCACGCGTTCGAGATCCATCGTGGTTACGCCCGGCGCAATCCGCTCCACCACCGCCGCCAGCACTTCCGCCACCACGCGCCCCGCGGCGCGCAACTTTTCCAGCTCCTGCGCATCGCGGCAGGCAATCACTGCGTCTGTCTGCTGCCCGCGCGAACCGGCGCCGGCAGCGCCTCCAACAGCTCCAGCAGGCGCCCGGTTAACACTTCCGGCGCCTCATCGCCGCCCACTTCCAGCAGCGCCCCGCGCTGGCGGTAGAAATCGATCAGGGGCCGGCTCTTCCGTTCGTACTGGCCCAGCCGCTCGCGGACGACCTCCTCACGATCATCGGCACGCTGGAAGAGTCCGCCGCCATCGCGATCACACCGATCCGGGAGGCGCGGCGGGCGGTCGTACACATTATAAATGGCGCCGCAGGTCTTGCAGGTGCGGCGCCCAGTCGATCGCCAAACCAATCTATCATAGCTGACTTCGAGGTTGATGGCAAGAACGGGCGGGAAGCCGGCCTGCGACAGAATTTCTTCCAAGCGCTCGGCTTGCGGGAGCGTCCGCGGGAAGCCATCCAGGAGGAACCCCCGCCGGCAGTCGGGGCGCTGGATGCGCTCTTCGACCATGGCCGAGACAATGTCATCGCTCACCAGCTCACCGCGTTCCATGATGGCTTTGGCCTGCTGGCCGAGCTCGGTGCGGCGGGCCACATGATCGCGGAACATGTCCCCGGTGGCAATTTGTGGCACGCCGAAATGCTTGGCCAGCTCGCGCGCCTGGGTGCCTTTGCCGGCACCGGGCGGACCGAGGAGAACCACCGGTCGAGGAAGTCCCGCCATGCGCTATGCCCGCCGGCCGCGGATGCGCCCGCGGGTGGTGAAGCCTTCGTAGTGGCGCATGGTGAGCTGGGCTTCGATTTGGTTGACTGTGTCCATCGCCACGCCCACGACGATGAGCAGCGAGGTGCCGCCGAAATAAAACTGCACACCCAGGCCTTGCAGGAGCGCGTCCGGGAAGGTGCGCTCCACCCAGCCGCCGACCCAGGGCAGGTGGTGGAGGTGGATGCCGGAGATCATCCACTCCGGGATGATCGAAATCATCGCCAGATAGACGCCGCCCACGAAGGTGACACGAGTCAGAATGGTGTTGACGTATTCCGAGGTGTTGCGACCAGGGCGAATCCCGGGAACGAATCCGCCCCACTTGCGCATATTGTCGGCCAGCTCGTCGGGGTTGAAGATGATGGAAACATAGAAGTAGCAGAAAAAGATAATCCCGGCGATGTAGAGCAAGGTGTAGAGGGGCTCACCCCAGGCCAGGGCATCACGCAGGCCTTCGAGGAAGCGGGCAACATCACGCCCCAACCCCGGCTCCATCCCCCGCGACTGGGGGAGAAACAGGGCGAAGGTCTGCGGGAAGGTGAGCACGGAGCTGGCGAAGATGACGGGGATAACGCCGCCGGTGTTGATGCGGATGGGCAGGTAGGTCATCGCACCACCCATCATGCGGCGGCCGACGACGCGCTTGGCGTACTGCACGGGAACCCGCCGCTGCGCGCCTTCGACAAACACAATCAGTGCCACCACGGCCAACATCAAGGCCAGCAGCGCCAACAGATGGTAGGCTTGCCACTGGCCCATCACGAACGCCCGCTCGTAAATCTCCTGGATCGCCCGCGGCAGCCCAACCACAATGCCGGCAAAGATGATGAGCGACATCCCGTTGCCGATGCCGCGGTCGGAAATCTGCTCGCCCAGCCACATGATGAAGATGGTGCCGGTGGTCAGCGTCAGCATGGTCATCAGGATGAAGCTGGGGCCGGGGTCGAGCACGTAGCGGACACCGCCGGCGCTGCCGCGCTGCAAGGTGACGGCAATGGTCAACGCCTGGAAGGCGCTCAGGAACACCGTCAGATAGCGGGTGTACTGCGTAATCTTGCGCCGGCCCAGCTCGCCCTCTTTCTGCAGCCGCTCCAGGTAGGGCCAGACAACGGTCATCAACTGGAGAATGATGGAGGCGGTGATATAGGGCATGATGCCGAGGGCGAAGATGGTCATACTGCGGAAGTTGCCCCCGGAAAAAATGTCCACCAGTCCGAGCCAAGTGCCGCGGTTCTGCTCGAAGAACTGGTTGAGCAGCTCGCTGTTGATGCCCGGCGTGGGGAGGTGCGCGCCGAGGCGATAGACGGCCAGCAGCGCCAGCGTGAACAGGACGCGCTTGCGCAGGTCGGGTACGCGAAAGATGTTGGCAATGCGGTCGAACAGGCCCATGGCTAGCTCGCGGTGGCCTCCGTCACTGGCTTGGCGGACAACACTTCGACCGTACCGCCGGCGGCTTCGATCTTGGCTCGAGCGCTGGCGCTAAAGGCGTGCGCGGCCACGATGAGCTTCACCTTGACCTCGCCGTCGCCAAGGATCTTGACGCCGTGGCGGGGCTTCTTGACCAGTCCGCGCGCCGCCAACTCTTCCGGGGTGACGCGGGTGCCGGGGGCGAACTGGTTCAGTGCCTCCACGTTCACAATGGCAACCTCGCGGCGGAAGACATTCGTGAAGCCACGCTTGGGCAGGCGGCGGTGCAGGGGCATCTGGCCGCCTTCGAATCCGGGCCGTTGCGAATAGCCCCGGCGGGAGCGCTGACCCTTGTTGCCCCGCCCGGCGGTCCTCGACTTGCGCGCACCGATGCCGCGACCCACGCGCATGGGCTTCTTCCTAGCGCCACGCGGCGGATGGAGTTGGCTCAACTCAACCATCCTAGTCCTCCAGCACCGTAACCAGATGGGGCACCTTGGCCACCATGCCGCGGATGGCAGGCGTGTCGGGCCGTTCGACCACCTGATTCAGGCGGCGCAGGCCCAGGCCGCGGATAACGCGCCGGTGCTTTTCCGGAGTCGCAATGGTGCTCCGCACCCACTTGATTCTCAGCACCTGGCTCTTCTTCCGCGCCATTTACAGCTCCTGCGGATCTTTGCCGCGCAACGCAGCGACGCTTTCGCGGTCTTTGAGCTTGAGTAGGGCCTGCATAGTGGCTTTGACCACGTTGTGCGGGTTGGTGTTGCCAATGGCCTTGGTGAAGACGTTTTGCACGCCCGCCGCTTCCACCACGGGCCGCACCGGCCCACCGGCAATCAGGCCGGTGCCTTCCGGGGCCGGCTTGAGGAGCACGGTGCTGGCGGAGTAGTGGCCCAACACTTGGTGCGGAATGGTCGGCGGCTTCAGGTTGACTTTGACCAGATTCTTCTTCGCCGCCTCAATTCCCTTGCGGATGGCCATCGGGACTTCGCGCGCCTTGCCCAGGCCGTAGCCGACGAGGCCGTTGCCGTCGCCGACGACCACCAAGGCAGAGAAGCTGAGGTTTTTGCCACCCTTGACCACTTTGGTGACGCGGTTGATCGAGACGACAAACTCTTTCAGCGCGCCCGGCTCGGGCGGCTGGAAGACGCGTTTCCGTTCCGCTCTAGTTGTGGCCATTTCTCTCCTATGCGCTCAAAACTTCAGCCCAGCGGCGCGGACGGCGTCAGCCAAGGCCTTGACCCGCCCGTGGTATTTGTAGCCGCCGCGGTCAAATACGACTGCTTCAATCCCCGCCTTCCGCGCGCGCTCGCCGAGCACCTGACCCACGGCTTTCGCTGCGGCCAGGTTGCCGCCTCGCTGGGAAAGCTCAGACCGCGCGCGAATTTCTTTGTCCAGGGAACTCGCCGCGGCCAGTGTCGCGCCGTGCGTGTCGTCAATCACTTGCGCATAGATGTGCTTATGGGAGCGAAAGAGGCTCAACCGGGGCCGCTCAGGCGTGCCCCGCACGCGCGCCCGGACGCGGCGGTGGATCTGCTGGCGGTGCTCCGCCCGGGTAATTTTTGCCACCGGCTTGCGCGTCGTTCCCAGCATCGCTATTTCGTCACTGTTGCCGCGGCCTTGCCGGGCTTCTTGCGCAGGTATTCGCCCACGTAGCGAATTCCCTTCTGCTTGTAGGAGTCCGGCGGGCGCAGGGCGCGAATCTCGGCCGCCACTTGCCCCACCTTCTGCTTGTCAATCCCGCTGACGGTGACCCGGGTCTGTTTGTCCACGGTGATCTGGATGCCTTCCGGGATGGGGAACTCGATGGGGTGGGAGTAGCCGAGGCTGAAGGCCACCACCTTGCCTTTGACTTCGGCGCGGTAGCCCACGCCGACGATTTCAAGCTCTTTCCGGTAGCCTTGCATAACGCCCTTGACGGCATTGGCCAGAAGCGCCCGCACCAGGCCCCAGCGGGCGCGTTCCTCACCGGAGAGCAACTCGATCAATTCAGAGTCCTTCTGGCCCGCCGCCTGCAACGGCCGGACGATCAACTGGCCGTCCTGGCGCTCGCAGCGGATGCCGCGGGGAAGGGGCGTGCTCAGCTTGCCCTTTGGTCCCTGCACCTCGACCGCGGCCGCGGTGATGTTGACCGAAACACCCTGGGGAATCTCAATTCCCCGTCGGCCGATGCGTCCCATCGTTCGTTCTCCTTACCAGACCTCGCAGAGGATTTCCCCGCCCACACCGGCCTGGCGCGCCGCGCGACTCGTCATAATGCCTCGCGGCGTCGTCAGGATGCTGATGCCGAGTCCGCCGTAGGTGGGTCGCAACTCGCTCTTGCCGCGGTAGAAACGCCGCCCTGGGGTAGAGATGCGCCGCAGGCCGGTGATGACGCTCTGCTTCTCCGGCGTGTACTTCAGGTAGAGGCGGAGAATCTTGCGGCGGTTCTCCTCCATAACCTTGAACGCGGCGATAAAACCCTCCTCTTTGAGCACGCGGGCGATTTCGGCCTTGATCTTCGAGGCCGACACGTCCACCTTGGGGTGGCGCACGCGGAGAGCGTTCCGGATGCAGGTCAACATGTCGGCAATCGGGTCAGTCGGTGTGCCCATTCTTCTCCTCTACCAACTGGCTTTGGTCACGCCGGGGATTTCGCCCCGTAGGGCCAACTGGCGAAAGCAGATGCGGCAGAGTTGGAACTTGCGCAGGTAGCCGCGCGGACGGCCGCAGCGTCGGCAGCGATTGCGGACACGAATCCGGTATTTCAGCTTGCGGCGCATCTTGGCCATACGGGCGGTGGTGGCCACGCTTCCTCCTCTAATCGCGCAGCGGCACGCCGAGGTGGCGGAGCAAGGCTCGCGCCTCCTCGTCGGTGTGCGCGGTGGTAACGATGGTGATGTTCATTCCTTTGATCTTGTCCACTTTGGTGTAGTCCACCTCAGGGAAGACAAGTTGGTCGCGCAGGCCGAGGGTGTAGCTACCACGGCCGTCAAACGATTTGCTCGACAAGCCCTTGAAATCGCGCACGCGCGGCAGGGCGATGTTGACCAGCCGGTCGAGAAACTCAAACATCCGTTCCCCGCGCAGGGTCACGGCGGCGCCAATCGGCATCCCTTTGCGGAGCTTGAAGTTCGCAATCGACTTGCGCGCCCGCGTAACGATGGGCTTCTGGCCGGCAATCCACCCTAACTCGGCCGCCGCCGAGTCCAGAATCTTGATGTTCTGCAAGGCTTCACCCAAGCCCATGTTGATGACGATCTTCTCCAGCCTTGGCACAGCGTGCCGGTTCGCGTAGTTGAACTCCTTCATCAGCCCCGGGACGGCCTCGTTCCGGTAGCGCTCGCGCAAGCGGCTCATCGGCATCGTCCGCTCCTCACGTGACTCCCACCGTGGCGCCGCAGCGCCGGCAAACGCGCACCTTGGAGCCGTCGGCCAGAAACTGGTGCGCCACGCGGGTTGGCCGGCCGCAGCTGGCGCAGACAACCTGGACGTTAGAGACGTGAATGGCGCCTTCGCGCTCGACGATGCCACCCTTGATATTCTTGGCCGGGTTGGGCCGGGTGTGGCGCTTGAGCAGGTTGACGCGCTCGACCGTGCACGTGTCTTTCTCCTGGTTGACGGAGAGGACCTTGCCGGTTTTGCCTTTGTCGCGCCCGGCGATCACCCTGACCTGGTCGCCCTTGCGGAGACCCACGCGCCACGCCATCGCTACCAGACCTCCGGGGCCAAGGAGATGATCTTCAGAAACTTGCGTTCGCGCAGCTCGCGCGCCACGGGACCAAAGACGCGCGTGCCGACGGGATCGCCGGCCTCGTTGATGAGCACGGCGGCGTTGTCATCGAAGCGAATGTAGCTTCCGTCCTTCCGCCGGTGCTCTTTGCGCGTGCGCACGACCACGGCGCGCACGACCTTGCCTTTCTTGACTTGGCTGTCCGGGGCGGCTTCCCTGACCGAGGCGGTGATGACGTCGCCGAGGCCTGCCTTGAGCCTTACGTGGCCGCCCACGGGCAGAATGGCCCTCAGACGTTTGGCGCCGGAGTTATCGGCCACGGCCAGCATGGTTCGCATCTGGATCATCGTTCCCGCTCCTCGCTAGGCCTCCGGCCGGGTCAGGATTTCCACCAGGCGCCAGCGCTTGAGCTTCGACAGCGGGCGGGTCTCCTCGATCCGCACCATGTCACCTTCGCGGCACTGGTTCTGCTCGTCGTGGACATAGAATTTTTTCCGCAGACGCACGACACGCTTGTAGAGCGGATGCTGCGCGTGACGGCTCACCTCGACCACGATGGTCTTGTTCATTTTCGCGCTCACCACACGACCCACGCGACGCTCGCGCTGGAGTCGCGCCGGCACCGTCTTAGCTTCGCGCATGCTCAACTCCCATTACGCGCTGGCGCTTGACGGTCAGCAGCCGCGCCAAGTCCTTGCGCAACGTGCGAATCCGCCGGATGCTTTCCATCTGCCCGGCGGCGAGTTGCAGCCGTAGGCGAAACAACTGCTCGCGCACTTCGCGCTCCTTGACACGCAACTCATCCGGGCTCAATTGTCGAACCTCTTCCGCCGTCATCGCCTCTAGGCTCCTGCTGTCGCGCGGCTGACAAACTTCGCGCGCACAGGCAACTTCTGCGCGGCCAACCGCAGCGCTTCTTCCGCCTCCGCCGGCGGCAGGCCTTCCACCTCGAACAGGATGCGCCCGGGCCGCACCACCGCCACCCAGCCCTCCACCGGCCCTTTCCCCTTCCCCATGCGGGTTTCGGCCGGCTTCTTGGTGTAGGGCTTGTCCGGGAAGATACGGATCCAGACCTTACCGCCGCGCTTCATAAAGCGCATGATGGCCACGCGTGCGGCTTCAATCTGGCGGCTCGTGATCCAGGCGGGGTCGAGCGACTTCAGCCCGAAGTTGCCAAACGAGAGCTGCGATCCGCGCCACGCCTTGCCCGTGCGCCGGCCGCGGTGGGCCTTGCGGTACTTGACTTTTTTCGGCATCAACATAGGCGACCCCTAGGGCAACGCAAACCCTGCCTCAGCAACCTGCTCGCGCTGGGCCTTCAGTTTCTGCGCCTCGCCGCGATAGACCCAGCACTTCACCCCGATGACACCATAGGTGGTCTGGGCCTCGGCGAGACCAAACTCAATGTCCGCGCGCAAGGTCTGCAGAGGCAAGCGACCTTGCAGGTACCACTCTTTGCGCGCAATTTCCGCCCCATTCAACCGGCCGGCGCAACGCACTTTGATTCCCTTGCAGCCAAAGCGCAGTGCCGAGTCGACGGCTTTACGCATCGCGCGGCGGAAGGCCACGCGCTTTTCGAGCTGCAGCGCAATGGCTTCAGACACCAACTGCGCGTCGAGCTCCGGCCGATGGACTTCGGTGATGTCAATGTGTACTTCGCGCCCGGTCCGCTTCTGGACTTCGTTGCGAAGCTTGTCGATTTCAGCGCCCTTGCGCCCGATGATGATGCCCGGTCGGGCGGTCTGGATGCGGATGACGAGCTTGTTCGCCGCGCGCTCGATTTCGATCGAGCTGATGCCGGCGCCGCGCAGCTTTTCCTTCAAGGTCTCGCGGAGGACGATGTCTTCGTGCAGGAGCTCGGCGTATTCCTTGCGGGCGAACCAGCGCGACCGCCAGGTCTTGTTGAACCCCAGGCGAAAGCCGTAGGGATGGGTTTTTTGTCCCACAGTCTCCTCCCTCTGCTGCTCAGGCGGGCGCGGCGCTCGCGCGCCGCTCCGCCACGCCGACGACGATATGACTCGTGCGCCGCTGGTAGGTGTAGGCCCGGCCAAACGGCGCCGGGCGCATCCGCTTCCAGCGAGGCCCTTCGTTTACAAATGCGTGCTTGACGTAGAGTCGGTCCACGTCCACGGTCTCAGCTTTCTGCTCGGCATTGGCAATGGCCGAGCGCAAGACTTTCTCGATGTCCTTGGCCGCGCGCTTCTTGGTGAAGTGCAAAATTTCCAGCGCCTCACCGGCCTGGCGGCCGCGAATCAGGTCGATTACGAGCCGCGCTTTCTGCGGCGAGAGGCGCACATAGCGCGCCGCCGCGCGCGCTTCAACCGGCGGAGCAGCCGCAGCGGCCTCTTCCTTCTTCTTCCGCCCGGGGAGGCGCAGCCGCCGCGGCTTCTTGCCGCGCGGCTGCTTTGATTTTTTCTTCTCTGCCACCCTCTATCCCTCCTAGCTCTTTGCCGGCGGTGCCGCTGGCTTGCCCGCCCCGGCGGGCTTGCTGGGCGTGGCCGGAGCCGCGGGCGTCGCCGCGGGTGCCGCCACGCCCGGGACCGGGGCCGCCGTGGCAGCCTTCTCAGCCGCGCCACGGACGCCGTGGGCGCGGAAGGTGCGCGTGGGCGCGAACTCGCCCAGCTTGTGCCCGACCATATTCTCCGTCACATAGACCGGGATGAACTTCTTGCCGTTGTGCACGGCAATCGTGTGCCCGACCATTTCGGGTAACACCGTCGAGCGCCGCGACCACGTGCGGATCACTTTCTTCTCCGAGCGCCGGTTCATCACTTCGATCTTGAGCAGCAGGTGCTGATCGACGAACGGCCCTTTCTTGAGCGAGCGCGACATCCCTACGAACTCCTCCGCTGGACGATGAACTTGTCGGTGCGGGGATTGCGCCGCGTGCGATGTCCGCGCGTGGGCTTTCCCCAAGGGGTTTGCGGCGTCCCACCTTCACCGGTCTTGCCTTCGCCGCCGCCGTGCGGGTGGTCAATCGGATTCATGGCCACGCCGCGCACGTGCGGCCGCCGGCCCATCCAGCGCGTGCGACCCGCCTTGCCGTAGGAGATGTTTTCGTGGTCGAGGTTCCCCACCTGCCCGATGGTGGCCAGGCACTCGCTGTGAATCTTGCGCACTTCGCCCGAAGGCAGCTTGACCTGGACATACTCTTCCTCCTTGGCCACGAGCTGCGCCGCCGCACCGGCCGCGCGCACAAGCTGCCCGCCCTTGCCGGGCCGCAACTCCAGGTTGTGGATGAGCGTCCCGGTAGGGATGTTCTTGAGCGGCAGGGCATTGCCCGGGAGGATGTCGGCCTCTGGGCCGGCCACAACCGTGTCGCCCACATTGAGGCCCTGCGGCTGGAGGATGTAGCGCTTTTCGCCATCGGCGTAGTGGAGCAAGGCGATGTTGGCCGAGCGGTTCGGGTCGTATTCGACGGCGGCCACTTTGGCCGACACCCCGCGCTTATCGCGCCGGAAGTCGATTCGCCGGTACATCCGCTTGTGGCCGCCGCCGCGCCACCAGATGGTGATTTCACCGCGGTTGTTGCGGCCGCCGGTTTTCCGCAGCGGCTCGAGCAGACTCTTTTCGGGCTCCTGCCGGGTCAACTCGGTCCGGTCGAGCGAGGTGTAGCCGCGCCGACTCGGTGTTGTCGGACGATAGGTCTTGATGGGCATTTCAGGCTGTCTCCACGTACTCAATCATCTTCTCGCCCGGCGCCAACTGGACATAGGCCTTCTTCCAGTCAGCCCGGTAGCCGCCGAAACGGCCTCGGCGACGAAACTTGCCGGGAAAGTTGGCCGTGCGCACGCGCGCCACTTTCACCTTGAAAATCTTCTGCACCGCGTCTTTGATTTCGGTCTTCGAAGCGGACGGCACCACCTCGAAGACAAGCGTGTGCCGCTGCTCTTTGATCGCCACGCCCTTCTCGGTGATGATGGGCCGGCGGATGATGCTGTAGGGATCCTTCACGACTTGCCCCTCGGCGCAATCGCCGCTTGCAGCTTCTCCACCGCCGCGCGGCTGAACAGGACGCGGTCGTGCGCGAGCACGTCATAGGCGTGCACGCTGCGCGTCGGCACGCGCTTGACCCCGGTCAGGTTGCGGCTGGCAAGTTCGAGGTTGCGGTTGGCCTCGCCCTCGACGATGAGCAGCGAGCGGTCGATGCCCAAGCGGTCGAGTGCCTGGCGGAGATTCTTGGTCTTCTGATTTTCCAGCGCGAGCTGGTCGACGACGAGCAACTTGCTCGCCTCGAGCTTCGCCGTCAGGGCCGCACGCAAGGCACCGAGCAAAACTTTGCGGGGCAGGCGATAGCTGTAGTCGCGCGGTTGCGGGCCGTGGACGGTGCCGCCGTGGCGCCAGAGCGGCGAGCGAATCGAGCCCATGCGGGCGCGCCCCGTTCCCTTCTGCCGCCAGAGCTTGCGTCCGCTGCCCTTGACCTCGCCGCGAGTCTTCGTCTTGTGCGTGCCCCGGCGCAGCGAGGCCAGGTAGTGCTTGACCGCTTCCCAGAGCACGGCCTGGTTGACCTTGGCGGCGAAGACGTCGTCGCGCAGCTCGACCGTGCCCACCTTCTTGTTCTCCAAATTTTTCACGTCCACCGTAGGCATCATTTAGCCTTCCGCCGTGGTGCTTTCTTCGACTTACAAATGATGACGTAGCCGCCCTCGGCGCCCGGCACCGCCCCGCGCACCAACAACAAGTGCTCCTCGGCATCGACTTTAACCACAGCCAAGTTGCGCGCGGTCACCCGTGCGTTTCCCATCTGCCCGGCCATGCGCTGGCCCGGCCAGACACGCGAGGGGAAAGAGCTGGCGCCGATGGAGCCCGGCGCGCGGTGGAACATCGAGCCGTGGCTGGCCGGACCGCCGCGGAAGTGGTGCCGGCGTACGAAGCCGGCCCAGCCGCGACCCTTGCTCGTGCCGGTGATGTCCACGCTGTCGCCGAACCTGAAAACCTCCTCCACGAGTACCTTGTCGCCCGCCTTGGCTTCGGCCTTTTCGTCGGCCAGATGAATCTCGCGCAGGAAGCGCACGGGCGCAATGTCGTTCTTCTTCAGGTGACCGGTCATTGGCTTCGAGACCCGCTGCGGCTTGACGAACTCGACCAGGCCGAGTTGCACCGCCTCGTAGCCGTCGTTCTCTCGCGTCTTGCGCTGCACCACTACGCAGGGACCAGCCTTCAGCACCGTGACCGGAACCACGCTGCCGTCCTCGGCAAACACCTGGGTCATGCCGAGTTTCTTGCCGAGAATACCTGGTACAGCCATCGCTCAGTGCCCCGTGCCCAGCGACCCCCAACCCGCCAATACCACGCTGTCATTCCGAGCGAAGCGAGGAATCTGCTTGTTGAAAAACAGACCCCTCGACAGGCTCGGGGTGACAGTGTGGAAGCGCTTCGCAGGTCGCTTCACTTGCCGTGCTCCTTGCCAAAGGCCTTGATCTCGACATCAACGCCTGCAGGTAGGTCAAGCTTCATCAACGCGTTTACGGTAGCTTCCGTGGGCTCAAGGATGTCGATCAATCTCTTATGCGT